>CAZWTM010000035.1:0-24520 GCA_964637385.1 uncultured Peptococcaceae bacterium | reverse complement strand
AATCAACTTTACTTACATCCAAATCCATCCCTCCAGATTTATATTTTGTTATTATATAAAAATATTTTCCAAATGCTCCAGGTTAGTAGCATTTGTTGGCATCGACCCCCACAATCCGGAAAGTTTACAGGTACTCGTAATAAGATGTCAAAACAAGGTTCCCCATATCTTCGGCATGCCATATGGATAGCTGCTACCGTAGCTGCTTTTAACGAACAAAGAACCCATAAAAAAACCGTACAGGGATCATACCCATACGGCCGGTTGCACTATCAGCTCCATACAGTTCAAGTGCCCAATTACAAACTGTACTTCTACGCTTCCGTATCCCTTTTATTGGCAAAAAAGTTAGATGAAGTTAGACATTAATACTGTTCGTTGGATTATTAATTTTTCCTTTATTTTTTTTTCGAATCTTTCTGGCATAACATGTCATATCTCGACATTTTTTGTAAATTTTTATATATTTAAGATTCAGCTCAAACTCTGTTAAAACAACAACCGTACTCTTCAGCTCTGTATAAAAAACAATATAAAAATCTCCCGGTTATAACAATATCTTTTGCTAATTTGTCAATGACAAATTGTTGTCATAAAACCGTGACAAATATGTAATAGATTTCCTGGGGAAGCTAAACTTCATACCAATCATTCCTTTAATTTTTCAGGATGAAAGTTGGAAGGCCGAAGTCTCCTCCGGCCTGATTTTTTGCTGGATAATTTAATTACAGCCTGGAGAAGTCCAGGGTGCTAAAGAGATCTTCCAGGGTCTCGGCCCGGCGGATCAGTTCTACACTGCCGTCGGGTTTTAGAAGCAGTTCTGCAGAACGCAGTTTGCCGTTGTAATTGAAGCCCATGGCGTGCCCGTGGGCACCGGTATCGTGGATAACCACAATATCTCCAATATCGATCCTGGGCAGGGGCCGGTCAATGGCAAACTTATCGTTATTCTCACAGAGACTGCCGGTGACATCATAGGTATGGTCCAGAGGCCAGTCTTCTTTGCCAACTACGGTGATATGATGGTAGGCTCCGTACATGCCGGGACGCATAAGGTTGGCCATACAGGCATCCAGTCCCACATAGTTCTTGTAAATCTCTTTTTTGTGGAGGACAGTAGCCACCAGATAGCCGTAGGGCCCGGTAATCATGCGGCCGCATTCCATGGCCAGTTTCAGGGGGTGCAGGCCGTTGGCCACGATCTTCTCCTCATAGGCCTTTCTGATTCCTTCGCCAATATACTCCAGATCCACGGCTTCCTGTTCGGGCCGGTAGGGTATACCGATACCGCCGCCGAAATTTACCAGTTCAATGCGAATATCCAGGGTACGATAAAGTTCGATGATCAGATCAAACATCATATTGGCGGTTTCGATAAAATAGTCGGGATCCAGTTCATTGGAAATCACCATGGTATGGATGCCGAAACGTTTGACACCCTTTTCCTTCATAATTTTATAGGCTTCAAACATCTGCTTCCGGGTAAGGCCGTATTTGGCTTCTTCGGGGTTGCCAATGATGGCGTTCCCCCCCTCCCTGAGAGGGCCGGGATTGTAACGAAAGGAAATAATTTCCGGGATGCCCACATGTTTTTCCAGATAGTCGATGTGACTGATATCGTCCAGGTTGATGATAGCTCCCAGTTCAAAGGCTTTCTGGTATTCCACGGCCGGTGTGTCGTTTGAGGTAAAGACAATATTTTCTCCCACTATTCCCGCTTTCTCGGCCAGGACCAGCTCGGCCAGGGAACTGCAGTCGGCGCCAAAGCCCTCCTCCCGCAAGATCTTCAGGATATAGGGGTTAGGTGTGGCTTTCACGGCAAAATATTCTTTAAAGGCAGGAGCCCAGGCAAAGGCCTTGATCAGCCTTCTGGCATTTTCCCTGATGGCTTTTTCATCATAGATATGAAAGGGAGTAGGGTGCTCTTTAATAATCTCTTCCAGCTGTGCTTTGGTAAAAGGCAACTTTTTCTCAGCCACGTAACTTTCCTCCTCAGCATTTTTCATCTATATAAACAAAAAAGCAGCCTATGAGCACTTCCCGCAAGCTGCTTTCCTAAGGCAAAGATATACTTTAACCCCGCTTTCACGAAATAGCGCTCCACCCAAAAATTTTGGGTGACAGTCTTGTGCTTATTCAACACAAGCCCAGCAAAGGTCCCCGGCCCGAAAACCTTCACTTCGGCGGCCATTCCTTTCCGTACCCGTCATCGCCGGCCCGCTCCCGATACGTACTCATAATATGCCGCGCCTCTACCACCTGGCGGGGATATTCCTATCCCCGTAAACAATATGAAGTTATTCCTATTGTGCAACAGAGCTCGAAGTCTGTCAATAGGTAGATTATAACACACCTGATAGCAAATGTTGCTGTTTATATTGACAGTGCCGGCTAAATATATTAAAATTCATGAAAATTTAAATTAGCAACATTCCAAATAGAAAATTGCAGAGGTGCCGCCATGTATATTAAAGACATTTTTTCCGGTAAAAAACCCATTATTTCCTTTGAAATATTCCCCCCCAAGAAAGACAGTCCCCTTGAAACAATTTACAAGACCATAGAGGGTTTAAAGGATTTAAAACCCGATTTTATCAGCGTCACTTACGGTGCAGGGGGCAGTACAACCAACAGGACAGTAGAAATCGCTTCCCTCATCAAACACCAGTACGGTATGGAAGCCCTGGCCCACCTCACCTGCATAGCCGCAACCAAAGGGGAAATTGAAGGTATTTTGCAGCGTTTGAAAAACAATGGGATAGAAAACATCCTGGCCCTGCGGGGCGACTTACCCCAGGATCCTGATTTTAAGTTTCCCGACCCCCTTCATTACCAGTATGCCAAAGACCTTATCCTTCACATCCGGAGCCATGGAAACTTTTCCGTGGGCGCAGCCTGTTATCCCGAAGGCCACCTGGAGTGTGATGATTTAGCAAAGGATTTAAGCTATCTAAAACAAAAAGTAGACACAGGAGTAGATTTTCTCATTACACAGCTCTTTTTTGACAATGAAATTTTTTATAATTTTATGGACCGTATGACAAAAGCCGGTATTAACGTACCCGTAACAGCAGGTATTATGCCCGTTCTCAACAAAAAACAGATCGAGCGTATCACTTCTCTATGTAAAGCTTCTTTGACCAAAAAGTTTATCAGGATTATGGAAAGGTATGAGCATAATCCGGAAGCGCTAAAAGAAGCGGGGATCGCCTATGCTACAGAGCAAATCATCGACCTTCTTTCCTGGGGTGTAAACGGTATCCATATCTATACGATGAACCGCCCGGAAGTTACCAGAAAAATCGTAGAAAATATATCCACCATCAGGTCGGTGATTACTACCTAACCACCCATGTCTAGAAGGCACAACCAATGATGAAAATCGCTGCCCGCCACCTGCTACCGGCTGCTTGATAATATTTTTCGGGCATCGGGAAGCGGGGAGCGCTAAGATTGTAGGGCAAGTATACTGTATTATATCAGCCTTTTACTATACTTAGCTATTATAATAGATAGTGATTATTTGTTAAGAAAGAAGGACAAGGAGTTGCGACATTGCGTAAATCAGATTTTACAAAAATCGAGGAACTTATTTGTCAAGATTTAGGCGGCAGGGGGCTGGGGAAAGCAGCCCTCATTCCAGGGGATCTTCTACAGGCTGCTGAAAAATTAATGGCGAGTACCACTGTCCTCATCGTTACAGGCTTTGGCATGAAAGATACTCTCATAGGAGAAACAGACGGCCCTCTGGGTGCCCTCTCTTTAGCAGGGGCTTTGGAGGAATTGGGTAAAACCACTGTTCTGATCACAGACCAATACACCAGTCCCTTATTAGAGGCAAGCTGTGCCGTTAAGAAGCTTACCTCTCCTGTGGAAGTCGTCCCTTATGAGGGGGCCGAAACCTTCTGTCTGGATTTGATCAATAAATACCGGCCATCCATGATTGTGGCCATCGAGCGCCCTGGTCGGGCCCGGGACGGCCGCTTTTACTCTATGCGGGGAGAAGATTTAACTAGCTTTATCCCCAATACCGATATCCTTTTTGAGAAAGCAGCAGAGCTTGGCATCCCTACTGCGGCAGTAGGAGATGGGGGTAATGAACTGGGAATGGGGAAAATAGGCAGCCTTATTAAAAGCTCTGTCCCTAAAGGTGAGCAGATCTGTGCCGCTACCAGTGCCGACTATGTAGTGGTAACAGGGGTCTCCAACTGGGGAGGCCACGGTCTCGCCGCCGCCCTTTCCCTGCTTTCCGGAAAGAATCTTCTCCACGACAGAAAAACGGAAAAGGATTTGCTGAGAGTCCTGGTAAAAGAGGGGGCTATTGATGGCTGCAGCAGAAAGCGGGAGATGACGGTGGATGGGTTGAGCCTGGAAATAAATTTGGCTGTTTTGGATAAATTACACCATATTGTAGAACAGGCATCACATAAGGAAGAAAAAGCCGTTTCTTAAATCAAAAGCAGGTCTATCGCAAGATAGATCTGCTTTTTTATTCACAGAAGGCCCTACCCCGGTATGGTCTTTCATCTTCAATGATTTGCATACGAGTTCAGATAAGTGATAAAGGCTTGAAACAACGGTGAACGAAACTTTTCTTTATGATAAATAAAAGAAAGGGTTCTAGTCATGTGGATACCCTGCACTTCAATCTTTACGAGGCTGCCGTTTCTAATTTCTTCCTGTACCGCTAATTTGGAAACGAAAGATATCCCTATACCTGCCTCTACCGCTTTTTTAATGGCTTCTGTGTTATTCAGCACATGGGCCGTGCGAAAGGAAATACTCTCCCTGGTTAATACTTCTTCCACCACTTCCCTGGTTCCACTTCCCTTTTCCCGGAGAATTAAAGCTTCCCTGGCTATTTGTTCAGGAGAAATTTTTAGGAGGTTATCCTTGACCCAGTGATGATTTCTGGAACAAACAAGATATAATTCATCATCTAAAAGGTAATGCACCACAATATCTCTGGAATGAACCGGTCCTTCCACCAGCCCAATATCGATCTGGTGATCAAGAATCATTTCCTCAATGACACCTGAATTATCTATCGTAAACTGGACTTCAATCTCTTCATACTTTCGCTTAAAATCGCCAATGATTTTTGGCAGCACATAGGTTCCAATGGTTGTACTGGCTCCCAGGCGTAACTTACCTGCTTTAAGATTGGTAATGTCCTTGATGTTACTTTCGGCTTCTTCAACCAATTTTAAAATCCTTTTACTGTAAGTGTACAAAACTTCCCCGGCATCGGTTTTAATCAATTTCTTGTTAATACGCTCAAATAGTTTGGCCTGGAGACTCTCCTCAAGTTCCGCAATGGTCTGGCTCACTGATGGCTGTGTCATGTACAGGCGTCTTGCCGTTTCTGACATGCTTCCTGTTTCCACAACCATCACAAACACGTGTAATTGTCTAAGATTCATATATACCCCCATATAGTCTTTTGCCTATATGATATATAATATCATACTATTTTACTAATATGTTCTGGCATATTAAAATCTAACTGTACTTAACAAACAAAGGAGGAGTAAAATGGAACAGGCAAGAAAGGTTCTTCCCGGCTTAACTTTTTTAGGGTTGTTGACCTGGATATCGATGCAAATTCAACAAATTGAATATATCAGAAACTTACACTTAAGCGCCTTCATTATTGCCATTATCTTAGGCATGCTGATCAGGAATATAATGCCCGTCCCACCCCTATTTCAGGCTGGAATTAACTTTTCTTTCAAGAAAGTGCTGCGCCTGGCCATCGTCTTATTAGGCTTTAAACTGAGTTTTGCAGAAGTGGGCGAAATTGGTACCAAAGGATTTCTTCTTGTTTTGATTGTTACGGCAACAACCATCTTCTTTACCTTATGGCTGGGTAATAAAATATCCCTGGACAGGGATTTAACTTTACTAATAGCCGCCGGCTCTTCTATTTGCGGTGCATCTGCTGTAGCCGCCGTAGCACCGGTTATTAATGCTAAGGAAAGAGATACGACCTTCGCTGTCGCTACTGTCACTATTTTTGGCACCCTTTCCATGTTTCTTTATCCCATTTTATACCGGACTTTCCACTTGCCCGGCCTGTCGTACGCCGTTTGGACCGGCGCTTCCATTCATGAAGTTGCCCAGGTAGTAGCGGCAGGTTTTGCCGCCGGTGAAGTCCCCGGTCAATTTGCTACCTTAGTTAAATTATCACGGGTATTATTAATCATACCTGTAACCATCATTTTAGGAATTTCTTATATAAGAAGGCAAAAAGATGCATCATGGGATTACCGCCAGATTACGATTCCCTGGTTTGTATTTGGGTTCCTGGCTGTTGTCATGATCAACTCTTTGCATATTGTACCTGCCAGTATCTCCACACAGCTAATTACAATTGATAATTTTCTCTTGACCTTCGCTATGGCCGGCATGGGATTAGAAACGAGTCTGGAAAAAATGAAAAAAGTAGGATTGAGACCCTTCTATTTAGGTCTTCTTTCCACAATTTTCATCTCTGTTTTTGGTTTTATCCTGTCTAATCTTATGTTTGCTTGATGCGACAAGGGGGACGGTTTTCTTGTCGCAAAAAAGGATTTCTCCATTCCATTAAAACCCCATAGTGGTGCGATTCTTCGTCATCCAGGTAATTGGGAACTAAAGCCACAGGCACTCTGCCGCAGTGCAGGAGAAAAGTGATAACAGGGTCCTTTAATTCCCCTCTTACGACGGCTTCCAGATACTGTTCTGCCGTCATCTGGTGGGCTACGCGATGATAACCGGGAATTCTACCGCCACCCAGCAAGCGGCGCAATCCTTTATACACGACCACTTCATACATGGACTGCATGAGCCATTTCCCTAATCCCAGTTTACGATAGGCAGGCCTGATACAGATATCCACCACGTAAAGAGTATCTCCGTTGGGATCGTGATTTCGAATGTAACCGTTATCCGTAATCTCGCTCCAGGTGTGATGGGTATGGTTGTGGTCCAGTTTGACGATTAAACCCGTCATGGAACCAGCCAGGCTGCCTTCAACTTCTACACACAAGGCTCCCTCCGGAAACAAAGTGATGTGATTATATAACTGCTCCTCATTCCACCAGAGTTCGGCAGGAAAAGGAGGAGGAAAGCTTTCCTGCTGGATACAGATTAAGCCGGGAAAATCTTTTTCCCGGTAAGAACGGATAACTCCTTGGACCGTACGGTCTCCGTCAAAAAAATAAAGTTCTTTGTAAAACACGTGAGTATACCTCCAGTACATCTTAAATTCATTGCCAATCGGGATACAAATCGGTACGCCGATCCCGCCAGGTGGTAACAGAGCCGGCTTCTCTAACCTGGTAGAGTAACGCTAAATCCAGGTCAGCGGTAATAATCATATCGTCGTTAACCTCCCCTTCGGCTAACAGGCCGTGAGGGGGAAAGGGAATATCATTGGGTGTAATGACGGCTGCCTGCCCGAAATTGGCCCTCATAAAATCCACTGTGGGAAGACTCCCTACTGTACCTGTTGTCACTACATATACCTGGTTTTCTATGGCCCGTGCATGGCTGGTAAACCGCACGCGATAAAAACCATGACGGTCATCGGTGCAGGATGGGCAAAAGACCACATCAGCCCCCCTGGCCCTGACCATTCTCACAATTTCGGGGAATTCAATATCATAGCAGGTCAAAAGGGCTATTCTACCCTTCTCTGTGTCAAAGACATGAAGTTCATCTCCCGGTGTAATTCCCCACTCCTTTATCTCCGTAGGGGTCATATGAAGTTTGGGCTGGACAGCCACCCGTCCATCTGGATAAAAAAGGTGTGCCGTATTATATAATTTATCACCTTCTCTGGTAACGTGGGTTCCTCCAATAATATGCATTCCGGTGCTTCTGGCCAGCCCTGTAAAAAGTGAATAATACTGGTCCGTGAACCCCGGCAGTTCTTGAATACTCAAGGCTCTGCCTTCTTGATCGCCTATTGACAAAAGCTGGGTAGTAAAAAATTCAGGAAACAAGACAAATTCAGCTCCGAACTCCTGGGCTGTTTTTACATAATGCTCCACCTGCTGGGCAAAATCTTGAAAACCCTTGATGGTATGCAGGTGATATTGAACCGCTGAGACTCTAAATTTCACAGTGTTATCTCCTTTCCTGAAGATGCTTCTTTACTTTTATGCCAAATATAGCGTAACAGGTTATTCAAGTCAAGAAAACGACTTAAAGCAAAAGCTCTGTATTCCTCCACTCCGAGGGTACAGAGCTTATATCTATTTACTCAATGCAAAATCTGAAATAATTCGTCATAAGCTGCAAAGGCCTGGTCAAAAAAGGCTGCCAGGTGGCCCTTAAAGGTGTGGAGCTTCCCCTTAAGTTCCTCACCGTCGAATCCTTCGTTCTTAAAAAAGATGATGGAACTGAGAACCTCCAATACCCTGGTCTCTTGCTGGGAAAGGTATTGGACAATCCCTTTTAGCTTCTGATCATGGCAAAGCCGGGTGGGATTGGAGGAATCAACAGCCTCAATAATATAAGTCCTATAGCCATATTCTTCTTCCTCCTTTTCCTTGAGAATACCAAATGATTCTCCTACGCTCAGGTCATTGGCCAATTCTTCGGAATAAACGCCGTAATAATTCCACTTAAACTGATAAGGCTTTAAGGGCGGGCCGGAAAGCTCTTGTAGTATGTAAATAATTTTTTGTATTTTCTTTCTCCCTCTGATTTTCCCCCCACACATGCTGATAACATCACGTAGGGCAAAGATGTTCTCAAGCATACGCTATCCCCTCCTTCACCAAGATATTATTCTGGTTTAACGTACCAACGTATCGTGTCCTTTTTCAAGGTCTTGGAAGCCTGTTTGATAATACTGTCATCCAGAGCCGATAAAGGTACGATCTCATCTTCCTCTTTACAGACAAAAATTTCATCCAGCACATCCCGAGCATTGTATAAGTCTTTATAGGCAACATTTTGGGAGCTATCCTCGTAGAAAAAATATTTCTTTTCATCATCGCTGAAGTATTGCTTCAAAACTTCTTCCTTTTTCTTGTTATAGGCAATAGGTTCCTGAGGAGGTAAAATCACTTTGAGCGGAACGCGACAAAAGAAATACTCCAGGAGTTTTCGTAAAACAGGGTCCTTAACCTTATTACAAGTATACCATTCATTAAACCAGGACATCATGACAAAATCATCTAGCCGTAAATAATCCTCAATACTTATGGTAGAGTTGAATAAGGCTTTTATGACCTTGTATCCGGCCAGCTTTTTATGTTCTTTCTCCAGTATCCTCTTGATGAGGTTATTGACGATGGCTTCAAATGAGCGAATCACCTTGTGGTAGTACACATGAATGTACATATAGTGCCTGCCCAGCAGGTACTGTTCCAAGACATTCAAGCCTTTTTTATGATTGATTCCCACCACGGTTTGCCCTTTGACCGGGGTAAAAGTGGCCGTTTCAATACTAATATTCCGTAAGAGCCAGTCCACATCAAATTTTCCATAATTGGCTCCTGTCATATAGGAATCTCTCAAAAGGTAATCAATTCTGTCGGCGTCAAACTGGCTGGAAATAACAGAGGCTACATGGGTGCTGGGATACTTCTTTTGCAGGACCTGGCAGACCCTTGCGGGGAAATCTGTACCAAATCTTTGCAGCCTTGCGTTTATTTCCGGGCATTCCAGAATAATCCTGGTGGACATTTCCTCATGTTCAAAATGTCCGCCCAAATTTTTGATGGCACCCTCCAGCATATGGCTGAAGGGCCCGTGTCCGATGTCGTGGAGCAGGGCCGCCGTAGTAATTAGTTTCTCCTCATCTTCATGCAAAGTAAAGTGACTGCTGTTTCTTTTTAGGGCCTGGATGACCCGCTTGGACATTTCATATACACCCAGTGAGTGAGTGAAACGGCTGTGTTCTGCCGATGGGTAAACCAGCCAGGCTACGCCCAATTGCCTGATTCTTCTCAGCCGTTGAAAGGCATACGTATCGATAAGTTCCAGGACATCGTCTTCTACTTCGATAATGTTGTGAATAGGATCCCTGATAACTTTGCCCATGCACATACTCCACTTAAAGAGGTTGTTTACTCCCTTATTCTACTTCCCGGGTATTTTATCCTCCCTTGTTTTGGTAAATATTTTGTGCGACAACGGGGACGGTTCTCGGTTGTCGCATTAATCACCTTAATCATGCTCTAAATACGATTCTTACTAATTCTGATTAGCTTTGCTGGCTGCCGGACCGAAGTTTAGATCAATGTCTAACAAAAAAGACACAACAATAACTTAGTGTCAGGCACCATATAAATCAAATGAGCAGGTTGAATAATTCCGGGCTTTCATTGATGACTGTATACCGGATACCTTTCTGCTTCATCCTTTCGATGAGCAAATCATAATCTTCTTTTTTGTTCAGTTCAATCCCCACCAGGGTGGGACCTTCTTCTTTATTGTTTACTTTGGTATATTCAAAACGGGTGATGTCATCACGAGGACCCAGGACTTCCACGACGAATTCCTTCAAGGCTCCGGGCCGTTGGGGGAAATTGATAATGAAATAATGTTTTAGACCTTCGTAAAGCAGAGATCTTTCCTTAATTTCCTGCATCCTTTCGATGTCATTGTTCCCCCCGCTGATGATACAAACAACATTTTTCCCCTTAATCTGCTCTTTGTAAAAATCCAGGGCGGCAACGGGAAGAGCCCCCGCCGGTTCTACAACTATGGCATTTTCATTATAGAGTTCCAGAATGCTTGTACAAACTTTTCCCTCCGGTACCACAACAATATCATCGATCACCTGCTTACAAATATCAAAAGTGATCTCGCCTACCCGTTTTACCGCAGCCCCATCCACAAACTTGTCGATAGTATCTAACGTTATGACTTGATTTTTCTCCAGTGACTGTTTCATGGAACAGGCACCCAGGGGCTCCACACCAATTATTTTGGTATTGGGGCTGATGTTTTTTATATAGCTGCCTACACCCGCAATTAAACCCCCACCACCAACGGTACAAAAAATAAAGTCAATCTCTTCCTGGGCATCATCCATAATCTCCATGCCGATAGTTCCCTGGCCGGCTATGATCTTATAATCATCAAAGGGATGAATGAAGATTTTATTTTCTTGTTCGCAATAAGTTTTGGCAGCTAAAAAAGAATCATCGAATGTATCCCCGGTTAAAATGACTTCCACAAACTGCCCGCCGAAACGATTGACCTGTCCAACTTTCTGCCTGGGAGTTGTGGCCGGCATAAAGATTGTACCGGGAATATTTAAAGCTTTACATGAATAAGCTACTCCCTGAGCATGATTACCTGCACTTGCACATACCACGCCATTTTTCAAAGTTTCCTCAGGGATACTTTGGATGGAGTTGTAAGCCCCTCTTATTTTGAAAGACCTCACTACCTGCAGGTCTTCTCGCTTTAAATAGACGTTACAATCATATCTTTCTGATAAAATCTCATTTTTCTGAAGTGGTGTTTTTTGGATAACACCTTTGAGGGCCCGGCCCGCTTTGATGATTTCTTCCGTCTGCAATTTGCTCACTTTTCTCAACCCCTTTTTAGTTTATATAAAAATGTCCCGTCCTTTGGACACATAACCAACATGTATCCTAAGGACGAGACATTTTCCCGTAGTACCACCTTAATTCTCTATTGGTTCACACCAATAGATTCAGCAAGTCAGGAGCTTAGGCCTGACTCAGACCAGATAACGGCGGCCTCTGGGACCGGCATAGTTTACTAAGAATAACTCTGTTCAACACAGCAGCTCAGGAGTGATCATTATATACCCATTTATCACCAGCTCTCAACAACTGCCGGCTTTCTGTAGATAAATTGTGGTATTTTTCTCTCCGTCAAAACTTTTATACCTGTTATAGATTTTTCCTTTTGATGATTTACTATTATATAATACAAAAACCGAAAGAACTAGTCAATGATTATTTGTAAAGAGGGTCCTAACAGGGGACCCTCAGATTTTTTTGGGGACGCGACAGCGGGGACGGTTCTTGATTGTCGCATTAATCACATTAATCATGCTCTGAACACAATATCTTTACTAATTCCGAGTAGCTTTGATAGCTGCCGGACCGAAGTTGATATGCTTCCTTTTATCTCTCTTATCAAGGCGTCCCTCTCTTCTCTGCTCACACATTTTTTTAGCTCCTCAACACTTCGTCCATGTTTTCCTAAAATATTCTCGATTCTTTCCTTAAGCTCTTTATCATTTATACTTAAACATTCTTCCTCTGCACTCGGCTGGAAATCCAAAAATTTATCTTCGTTCACTTGTTGAGTAAATCTTATAAACTCTCTTACCGCAATTTTGGGGTCCTCAGAAAACATCGATAGTAAAAATTCAGTACTTATCAGGTTACCCCTTGCTCTTTCTCCGCAAACATATGCTTTATAACTACTCCATTTATAATTCCCCGCACTTTTCACTAAGCCTGCTTTCACTGGGTTATTATGTATGTATCTAGCCGCGGCCAGTAAATACGAATCGTTATCTATAATCTCACTCCGAAACCGGTCGTGGAACAAATGACCTACCCGAGCATATTTTTTATTGAAATAGTAAACATAACTTACAGTAATACGCTTCATTATCCTTGCAATATTATCATTTGCTTCTTTTATTAGAAGGTGCACGTGATTGTCCATAAGGCAATAAGCATATATGTAGTAGTTCTTGTCTTCTTTCATTTTTCCTAAAGTATCTATGAATTGGTTGCGATCTTCATCATCGAGAAAGATGTCTTTCTTCTCGTTACCTCTTAGCATTACATGGTAAACCTGAGTATGACTCATTCGCCTGGGATATCGCGCCATTTAAATCACCTTTCAATATATTTCCATCGATTATATCATAGTAAGCGAAATGCGACAAGGAAGAACCGTCCCCGTGTCGCGTTCCCGTGTCGCGTTCTTACTTATGATACGGCAACCCTTTGATTATGCTGAACCCGCGGTAAACCTGCTCCAGCAAAAGGATACGCATGAGCTGGTGGGGGAAGGTCATGGGGGAAAAGGACAGGGGAAAGTCACCTCGTTTAATGACCTCGCTTGATAAGCCGTGGGAGCCGCCGATGATAAAAGCAACCTGGCTTTTGCCCTCCAGGGCCAGCCTCCCCAGGAGGTCAGCCAATCCTTCAGAGGAAAGGGTTTTGCCTTCAATCACCAGGGGAATCACATAAAAAGAGGGGGAAAGGTGTTTCAAAATCCTTTCCCCTTCTTTTGCTTTCACCTGTTCTATTTCGACCTGGGAGGGATTGTCACTGATCCTTTCCTCAGCCACCTCAATGATTTCTACTTTAGCAAAGGAGGTGAGCCGCTTAAGGTACTCGTCAACGGCCTCACGCCAGTATTTTTCTTTGAGCCTACCTACGGTAATCACTTTAATCTGCATACTTTTTCACCACATACATTGCGGTTCTGCCGCAGTAGTGACAAACCTGCGGCATGTCGCTCAGGTCTTCATCTATGACCTGGGACATTAAAAACATCTCTGGGGGCTCATGATATTTCTCCGCAAAATCATCCAGGGCTCTATCCAAATGTTCCTGGCAGGCTAATAACATATGATTGCCCTCCTATATTCCCCAATCCGTTTTCCAGGATCCGACTTTCGATTTCTGACGAAGTTCATCGCTGCCCACTACCCGCAAATTAAGCTTTGGATAGAAAAGTCGGGTATCGGGAGGCGGTAAACGGGGAGCGTCGGTTACTACCAACTAACAACTAACAACTAACAACTAACAACTACCAACTAAATTACTCCCTCGGCATTTCCCCCAGCGTCAGGGGAACGTCCAGTTTCTTGTTGCCCCGGTAAATATTAACGGTAATCTGATCTCCCGGCTTAAACTGTTTCAGAACTTCACTCAGTTCATCAAAATTCGTTACTTTCTGACCGTTAATGCCTACAATGATATCTTCCGATTTAAGACCGGCTTTCTGGGCCGCACCGCCGGGAATAACCCGGTCAATATAGATACCCTGGGGAAGATCATTGAGACGGGCGGTCCGCTCATCGATGACAGCTCCGTAGATCCCCAAAGAAGGCCTGCTGATATAACCACGCTCGATAAGTTCATTGATGATGGGACGGGCATCACTGATGGGAATGGCAAAGCCCATGCCTTCCACCCCCGGGATAACCAGTTTGGCACTGTTTATGCCGATGACCTGCCCCCGGCTATTGACCAGGGCACCGCCGCTGTTTCCCGGATTTATAGCCGCATCGGTCTGGATCAGTTTAAACTTTCTTTCCTCGATGGTAATATTACGTTCCTTGGCACTGACTACCCCCGCCGTAACGGAACGGGCAAACTCATAGCCCAGGGGGTTACCAATGGCTACTACCAGTTCCCCTACTCTAATTTGATTGGAGTCTCCCAAATCCGCTACGGGTAAATTAGATGCATTAATCTTTAAAACAGCCAGATCAGTGCGGGGATCACTGCCCACCACCTGGGCATCGACCTGGCGTCCATCGGCTAAGTTAACACCGATGCTCTGGGCTTTCTCAATGACATGATAGTTGGTAACAATATGGCCTTCTTTACTGATTATTACACCGGAACCGCTGCCTCTCTCCACCACACGTTCCCGTCCAAAAAAATCTCGGGTAACAGCTCTGTTGGAGATTCCTACTACTGTAGGTCCCACCCTTTCAGCGATAGCCACTACTGGAGAATAATCCAGGTAACCACCAGGCAGGGGAGCCTGATTATTGGGTTCCGTTACAATAGGAGGTTTTGGGGGGCCTTGAAACATCCCGGGCCCATAGACCATAGGGGCTAAACTTAAGGACAGCAATCCACCGATAACGGCACTGACAATACTTAAAAGGATAGTAGGAAGAAATCTACGTCTTCTGGGATATTCATCATCATAATAACTCATACTTATCCCTCCGCTTTTAGATGCTTACCCGAGGACTGGGCTCATAACGGGGAGCTACAAAAATATCGACCTCGGTCAGATTTACCTGATTAAGGGCTAGCTCTTCTTTTACAGTTTTGAGGGCCAGGGCAGGCTTATTATTCTCCTCGCTTAAATGAGCCAGGATTACTTTTTTAGTTTTCCCACCAAGGGTTCGTAACAATGCTTGTCCCGCACTTTCGTTAGAAAGATGGCCTAAAATACTGGCAATCCTTTTTTTAAGGGGCCAAGGATAAGACCCCGTCCTGAGGAGTTCCACGTCGTGATTGGCTTCCAAAATCAGGGCATCAAGATTGCGCAGGTACTTTTCCATACGGCTGGTCATTACCCCTGAATCTGTAGCCACCCCCAGGTTTTTTTCCCCGGTACCCAGAACATATCCCACAGGCTCCATGGCATCATGGGAAACGGGAAAGGCTTCTATTTTAAGATCTCCCACTTCCCAGGTCCTTTTTGTACCAATTATGTACTTTTGCTCAGAAGATACCGGACCAATGAGGGGTGACATCTCACACCAGGTACCTTCCGTGGCGTAGACAGGCAGTTTATACTTCCTGGCCAAAACACCAGCCCCCAAGATATGATCCCGGTGAGCGTGGGTAATCAACAAAGCATCAAGCTCCGCCAGGTCAATGCCGCAGGCTTGGAAAGCGGCATTAGCCAAGGCTTTTCCACTCAATCCTGCATCGATTAAGACTTTAGCCCCCTCTGACTCTATATAAATAGCATTGCCCGAACTCCCACTTCGCAATGTATAAAATTCCATCTCTTATCTCCAAACTGTGATCTTTTTCTTTTCTATCTTTCATTATACAAATGACTGGCAAAAAAGTCATCCCACCTGTTACCGGTGACCTCTTCTACCGTATCTACGAAATCTCTTATCCGGGCATTTTTATATTGAAAATCGTGATAATAGCGCTGTAAAATCTCCCGGAACTTCTCAGGACCTACTTTTTCCCTGAGTAAATCCAACACCAGGGCCCCTTTCTGGTAAACCAGTTCACTGTATTCCTTCATATCCCGGTATTGATGAAGGGGTTTAACCAGCATGTGCGGCTCGGCACGCCCTTTCCCAAGAAAACGGGCTTTAATTTCTCTGGCTTTTTCCAGGCCATAGGTGTCCGCAAAATACAGATAGGTGGTATAGTTGGTCAGGGCTTCGTCCAGCCAGGGCTCCTCGATCTGGTCATTGCCCACAACATTGTACCACCACTGGTGTATCAGTTCATGGGCAACCGCAAATTCAAAAAATTCATCTTCCGGATTTTCGTAAAGCTTTTTGGCAATATAGACCAGGTTAGGATATTCCATACCGCCAAAGAGAAAATCCACCTCGACAATACGTACTTCCGGGTAAGGGTAGGGACCAATATAATTCTCACAAAAATTAAGAACCTGCCGGGCTATTTTGAGGACACACTCACCCGCCTTAGCGTGTTCCGGGTAATAAAGTGAATAAATGACGGGGCTTCCTTTATGTATGCTTTCACAGTACCGGGGGCTGCTGACCCAGGCAAAATCCCGTACGTTATCGGCCCGCCAGGTAAGGACTTTTTGCTTTCCTTTAAACTGAACTTTTTCCAGGTAACCCGTAGCACCTACGATCTCTTCCATAGGCACTTCTATAATTACCAAGTAATCCCCTGTTTCGCTGTAGAAAGGATCCCCCACAGTATAGTAGGGATCCAGGTTCCAGCCCAGTTCATCATATACGGCTAAAACCGGATACCAGTTACCGAAACGGCTCTCCTCCCCGCTGTAACCCATTCTGCCGGTGGTAAGGGGTAGTTTTAAGGTAAAATCCATTTCCAGGGAAATTTTCTGTCCATGATGCAAGAGAGCGGGCAGTAATACCTTTAACCGGGTACCTTCTAATTTATATAAACAGTTCTGTCCATCATGAAGGCGTACCTGTTTAATTACTCCTTCGCCAGGTTTCCAGTTTTCCCGGGGTGTCTCCCCTATCGGAAGAAGGGGTACAGTGTCCCTCTTATTAAAAACGGCAGGATAAAAATGGAAATATAGTTCCGAAAACACCTGGCCCGTTTGATTAAAAACATCCACGGCCATTCTGGCCTCAAGAAAATATTCCTTCGGTTGATATTTAACTTTGATGGTGTACTGGGCAGAAATACTGGGCGGTGGAATAGGGGCAGGGATGACCGGCCGGGGCTCGGGAGGAGTTAAGGGTCTTAGGAGCTTATCCTGTTCCCGGGTATCAAAGAGATACTGACCTACAGTAGAAACTAAAGCAATCAGACCAATCCACACCAAGAATACCAGCAGAATATCCCGGATTTTCCGCCAGAGCATCTCAACACCCCCTTGTGTACTACTTATGCGGGTAAGCGCAAGAACAGAACTGGCTCTGGCAGTATACCTGGTAGTAAAATCTCCCGGATAGCTCCTTTTATTTTAGCTTTTCCCAAGGAAAAACAAAGCATGTACGCCTCATTGAGCAGACTTTCCGGTTAATTCAGTTTCAATGTAATCCTTCACGTTTTTCTCCAGGGTAGAAAGATTTATGCCATAAACTTTGCTAAAAGCCTCATTGATACGGAAACCTTGGGCTAAAACTTTTAATAATTCCTGGATTTTTTCCGGACCATAATGGTCAATCAAATATTCTACGGTCTTTAAAGACTGCCAGTAGGCCAGTATTTGATCGGGTTGGTGATCAAAATCCCTATCAAGTCTTGCCAAAGGATATAGTTTTCTGCTTTGGGCGGGGGAAGGCTCATCAAGGGCAAATCCCGTAATCTCTCTCTCTACATATTGGGCTATTCCTTCTGTAAGCCAGCGTGTGTAGTTCCCTTTCGTCTGGTAATCAACAAACAGATGGGTCAATTCATGGGAAAGGGGTCCGTCTTTTTTAAATAGCAGTTCCTTTTCCGGGCCCTGCAATTCCCGGGGAAGCCAGGCATTAGGGGATAGAAGCCTAATACTTCCGGCCCAGTAGACTCCCACGGCACTTTTGTCGCCCTTCATACCAAAGCTTTCGTTGAGAGAAACACTATCGGGATAGACAATAAGGGGAATTTTGCCAATATCGGGCCTGTATCCTAAATGTTCCCCTACCTTGTGATAATAAGTTTCGGCGGTCTCCGCAATGAGTCCGGCCATATCAGCATCGGTCCCCGTATATTTAACGATAAAATGATTGCTCTCCTTTATTTGAAAATCCCTGGTTTGGTAGTTTACATAGAGTGATATGGCTTTTTTAAAAATTAGATAAGGTAAGGTGCGGATTTCGGCCACTCCTCTGCCGGTAAAGGAACTTAAAATAATAAAGAATATTAAGACTGGTATGACACTTTTATTGCTTATGGTGGCGAGATTTGCCATTTCTTTTTTCCTCCTCTCCGCTGACTTCCTATTTCCGTTACCAGTAACCAGTGTCCGGTCTCTGGTTCATTAACTGGTCACAGGTCACGGATCTCCGGTCACTGAAAGCATCTGTAAACCAGCGTGCACAGTCCATTATACATGATTTTTTGCCGCAGTTTATTAGTAAAATAAAGGGAAACCCCGCTCCGGCAAGGAGCAGGGTTCTTACAATAACTTAACAACTAAGATGCCTTTATTCAGAAATACATTCAGAAATACCAGCTAAAGGAGGTTAAAAGAAGTCCCAGGCTTAAAATGGCCACCAGGACAATCATCATCATGCGGGCCATCTTTTGTTTGGTCTTTCTCGAGAGCATTGCCACGAATCCCCTCCCCCATATGGAAATCTATTTTTATTCTACAGGGAATTCAAGTATTTTTCTACTGCAGGTAAAACCAGTGCCCCATCCCCTACAGCTGTAGCTACCTGCCGGGACCCTTTAAAGCGGCAGTCTCCTATGGCAAATACGCCGGGAGCTGTGGTTTCCAAGGCCTCGTTGGTGATGATGTATCCCAGGGGGTTACGTTCAATCACCGCAGGAAGATAGTCGGTATTGGGCTGGGTTCCCACATAAATGAAAACACCATCCACTTTCACCTCTAGAGATTCCTGGGTCTTTACATTATGGAGTCTCAAAGCTTTTACCTGGCTGTCCCCCCATATCTCATCTACCACGGTATCCCAGATCACTTTAATATTGGGAACCTGGAGGGCCCTATCTCCCAGAACTTTCGCCGCACGAAAAGCATCGCGGCGATGGATGATGGTTACTTCCTGAGCCAGTTTGGAGAGATAGATGGCTTCTTCCACGGCGGCATCGCCACCCCCAATCACAGCCACTTTTTTCTGGCGGAAAAAGAAACCATCACAGGTAGCACAGTAGGATACACCCCTGCCCCGGTACTTTCTTTCTCCTTCCACCCCCAGTTCCCGGGGCTGGGCCCCGGTAGCCACAATGATAGTTCTACCTTTTACATCACCCTGGGTAGTAGTGACTGTTTTAATCCCTCCTTCAACAGTCAGGCCGGTAACCTGTGCTGTCATAAATTCACAGCCAAAGCGAGCCGCCTGGTTATAAAACTTTAGCATCAACTCAGGACCGGAAACCCCCTCCGGAAATCCGGGATAGTTTTCGATAACTTCCGTAGTAGCAGCCTGTCCGCCCGGGACACCCATTTCTACCAGCAGCGTTTTCCAGCCTGCCCGGCACGTATAGATTGCTGCCGTAAGTCCAGCAGGCCCTCCTCCCAATATCACCACATCGTACAACACCATCCACTCTCCTTCCCTGTTATAAGTCTAGCGGGACAGAGCATCCATGTGCTCCACTTTAATACACCTATCCATGATAATCTCAGCGCCTTTTTCTCTGGCTAATTTTGCGGCTTCTTCGCTCACAATCCCCAACTGCAGCCAGATAAGCTTGATTCCCCTGTCTAAGGCCTCTTCTACAAAGGGTAAGAGCTTTTCCGCCCTCATGAAAAAATTAGCCACATCAATTTTCACCTCACCAGGAACATCACTAATCCGCTGATATCCTTTCTCCCCCAGGACCTCTTCGCCTTTAGGATTGATGGGAATAATCCGGAAACCTTTATCCTTCATGTATTCTGAGACAGAGTAAGCAGGACGATCAGGGTTATTGCTTAAACCGATGACTGCAATAGTTTTAATCTGGGAAAAATCAATCATTGCTATCCACTCCTAATCATTATTATTGTTTGGTATAAATACTTTACAGAGGAGTTAAGGGGATCAGTCATAAGTCACCCCCTTAATATCGATATATATTTATATTAATATATTCTACCACTTTTGACTATCCTCATAACAAAACAACTGCATAAAAAAAACACAGGTAAGAACCTGTGTGTGATTATCGTTCTAAGTAGCGTAAGGGATTCTGATGTTCCCCGTTGACCCTTACTTCAAAATGCAGGTGGGATCCTGTACTGCGTCCTGTAGAACCTATCCTGCCGATTATACTGCCCCGGCTCACCTTTTGTCCTATACTTACCTCAATACTGGACAGGTGTGCATAACGGGTCGTCAAACCCCGACCGTGGTCAATGTCTATACTTTTGCCATAACGGCCGTCCCAGCCGGCGGCAATGACAACACCATCTTCCGCAGCATAGACTGGTTCTCCTGTAACACCGTCAATATCTATCCCGGTATGAAACTCCCTTCCTCGCGTTCCATAGCCGGAGGTTATCCTGCCCCTGGTGGGCCAGCCCAGTATACCGTTGCCGCCATCGCCCCGGGAGGCTACCATCACCTTGGTTCCTCTTACCACTACACGGCTGATGGGCTGCAGCAAAACTTTTTCGGCCAGGGTTTCACGGGAAATCTCCACGCCATTGGCCTTGGTGATGCGATAGGTAACCTCACGGGAGCCATAGGCCCCCTCCTGTTTTACATTTTGCTGTCCCCGCCACAGGTTGGCATCACTCTCGTACTGGGTAGGATAAGGTATCTTCTCCTCCACGGTGGTTGTGACTGTGGACACCACAGTGACAAGAGGTTCGGATTTCACCAGATTAATTTTCTGCCCAATTTTCAGGAATTCACTTTTCATCTGGGGGTTAGCTTCTTTTAACTGGGCAACGGTCATGTTGTTGTCCCGGGCAATAGTCCAGAGGGAATCGCCATTTTTTACTGTGTATTGCGAAGCTTTGGCCAATCCCTGGATCATGGTTTCGGCTGCTTGTTCCGGTGTCTTTAGTTCCGCTAAAGGAACCTCTGCCGCCAGTATCTTCACTTCTTCGCTAAACTCAATCTTCTCGACAGTTACCTTAGCGGCATCAACAGGCAGGTAACTCTTTTTCAGCAGTTCTAAAGCGGTCTGCGCAGCTTCTTCTGAGGCCAGACTAAGCGCCGGTTTGCCATTGATACTGATAACCCAGCCCTTAGCCGTCCAGTCCAGCTTTTCTTTTAATAAAGCCACAAGCTGCTGGTCACCCAGAGCTTTGTCTTCCCCTTTAACCTTTTCTTTATCATAGCCAAGCTTAGTAGTAAACCCGCTAATACTAACACCATACTGTTTTTCCAATTCGCTTTTGGCTTTTGTTAAGGCTTCATTTACCTGACCTTCGTTAGCCACTAAAGCCAGGGGCTCACCATCAGCCAAAAGCATTACAGGTTTATCACCCGTTGTTATGTAAAAAATACTGGTTATCAGGAGAAGGAGACCAAATATCCGTAATCCTTTGTGACGAATGAGTCGAGGCCAGACAGGTAAAGAGTTTATGATGTTTAAATTCTTTAAACGAGTCAAAATCATATTCTCTTCCATTTTCCCCTAAAGGTGCTTAAAACAAAGCAAAACAAAGTATAGAACACATCGGCCTTTAGGGCTCCTCACCTTCCTTCCTTTTGACTTACGAAGGGCCCTATTGTATAATATGCCGGCACTTCGCTTTGGGAACAGCACCGTATGACGCTATAGGCAATGACAAGCTTATTATAGCACAAACCGCCAACTTGGTACAACAAGGAGCCTGGTGTACCCGCTGATTTTTCTTCGCCTTTACTAGACTCCTTTTTACATATTTTTTCCAATGGTTCGGCTTTTTTAAACATCTAGGGCTGGCAGGACTCCTCACTGCATTTCACCTGCAAATAAATGGCACATTCCAGCCGCTTTTTCTCCAACTCACAGCCCAGGCCATATGGTTTAAGAATATCACCGTTAAAGTTATAGGCATTAGCATGACAGCCCCCACTGCAAAAGAAACGGGCCCAGCACCGGCGGCAGGCTTCTTTGTTGAGAACATGGGCAGACTTAAACTTTTTGCCCCAGGAAGTGTTTGTAATGCCCTCCTGCACATTGCCCAGCCTAAACGCTTCCTTACCCACAAACTGGTGGCAAGGATACAGATAACCTTCCGGTGAAACAGCCAGGTACTCATGGCCGGCACCACAGCCCGATAGGCGCTTGGGTAAACAAGGACCCTTATCCAGGCTGATATTAAAGTGGAAAAAGTTAAAGGGCTTCCCCAGCCGGTAAGCAGAAAGCCAGGCTTTTGCCAACAGTTCATATTGTTCCTGTAGTACCGGTAAATCCTCATCTCTTAAGGCATAATCATGTTCCGGTGAGGCTACCACAGGCTCTACAGACACCTGGTAAAAACCTTCCTCTACCATGTGTAGTACGTCCCGGCAAAAATCCAGATTGAAACGGGTATACGTACCTCTCACATAGTAGTTGTTCCCCTCTCGTGCTTCAACCAAAGCTTTGATGGCCGGCAGAACGTAAGTATAGCTTCCCTCGTTATTGATGAAAGGACGCATTCGGTCATGAACTTCAGGCCTGCCGTCCAGGCTTAAGACCAGGCTAATTTCTTCCTGATTTAAAAAATCCATAACCTCCCTGGTTAAAAGAATGCCATTGGTGGTCAAAGTCTGTTTCAGTATTTTCCCTAATTCTTGGGCTCTCAACTTTCCGTACTGAATAAGTTCTTTTACCACAGGGAAATTGAGGAGGGGCTCACCGCCGAAATAATCAACTTCCACATGCTTTCTAGGTCCTGAAGCCTCAAACAAAAACTCCAGGGCCTTTTTCCCTGTTTCCAGATCCATGAGCCCCCGTTTCCCGCCAAAATTTCCCGTCCCGGCAAAACAATAGCGGCAGCGCAAATTGCAGTCATGGGCCACATGAAGGCAAAGGGCTTTAATAATTGTTTTTTCAGGCAGTTCATAAGTGTCTAAGGCCTCATCTTTACTGAAAAGCATCCCTTGTTCTATGAGGTTTTGCAATTCATGCCAAATTCCCCCTAATTCTTCCCGGGCATATTTTCCGCCAAGGACTCTGAATGTCTCTTCAACCTGTCCCTGGCACTCTTCCCAGGCCAGGAGAAAATCCCAGGCCTCTTTACTGAAGCTGTGGATAATCCCGCTGTTGATATCTAGCACAATATATTCATCTTCCATCTGAAATTTATGAATAAGAGAAAAATCATATTTGTTCATTTCACCACTTCCTCTTACCATCCCAAGAATTCTACAGCAAAAAAATTGACCCTGGGAAAGGGTCATGGAAAACCTTAATTATTTCTGGCAAACTTGATTGCCTACCGTACAGGATGTCTTGCAGGCAGACTGGCAGGAAGTCTGGCATTCGCCGCAGCCACCGGTTTTGATGGTCTTTGTTAAAACTTCTTTATTAATGGTTTTGATATGTACTTTCGTCATCGTGCTCTCCTCCTCTACTTCTAAACGCAAATATTATACCATGAGTGCTCCTATTGGTAAAGCAAAGGGACAAGCATAATTTAGTTGTTAGTAAATAAAAAGGCCCTCCATCGGGAGCGCCGTCTCTTACTTATGGAGCGGGTGATGGGAATCGAACCCACGCCGCCAGCTTGGGAAGCTGGAGCTCTACCATTGAGCTACACCCGCGTATTAGTTGGTAGTTGATAGTTGGTAGTTGATAGTTGGTAGTTGGTAGTGTTTGTTTGCACTTATATTTTAGTACTTATCTGCAAAAAATGCAAACAGTTCACTGTGAACTTCTCACTGCAAACTGTTATCTTTACAGAAATGGTGCCTTGGGGCGGAATCGAACCACCGACACGAGGATTTTCAGTCCTCTGCTCTACCGACTGAGCTACCAAGGCATCTATACTAGTTACTAGTTACCAGTTTCTTGCTAGTCACTAGTTAGTGGTTGTAGTCTTTGCTTTTTCGAGTACAGTGCCGTAAAAGGTCCCCGCCTCATCTGCCAAAGAAAAAAACTAGTACCCAATAACCAGTAACTAGTAACTAAAATAAGCAATCTCAACATTTACAGTTAAATAAATGGCGGAGCTGACGAGAGTCGAACTCGCGATCTCCTGCGTGACAGGCAGGCATGTTAGGCCACTACACCACAGCTCCGTCTATCAATTTTCAGTTGGCAGTATGCAGTTGGCAGTAAAATCACTGCGAACTGTTCGCTGCGAACTGCGAACTTATAAGGTTGGTGGGCGATGACAGGATCGAACTGCCGACATCCTGCTTGTAAGGCAGGCGCTCTCCCAGCTGAGCTAATCGCCCATGGTGACCCCTACGGGATTCGAACCCGTGTTACAGCCTTGAAAGGGCCGTGTCTTAGACCACTTGACCAAGGGGCCAAACTCGATGTTCGAAATTAATGGTGAGCCATGATGGACTCGAACCATCGACACCCTGATTAAAAGTCAGGTGCTC
>CAZWTM010000034.1:22050-25154 GCA_964637385.1 uncultured Peptococcaceae bacterium | reverse complement strand
CGTGTGGAAGAGCAGCTTAAGAAGCAGGATGAGCGCCTGGGCCGTGTGGAAGAGCGTTTGGGCCATGTGGAAAAGCGGCTTGACAGACAGGACGAAAGACTTGACCTTATGCAAGCACAGCTTAAAGAACACGGGCAGATGCTGTCCGCCTTAATGCATGCTTCCGAGGTCCATAAGGCGGATAATGATAAGGTTATACATGGTATAACCAGGCTTGCGGAGGAAATGAGAGAAGGATTCAACAGGGTTGACGAAATTCAGAAATCTCTCATGGAAATGTATGGAAGCCACGAGGTGGAAATAAGGGCTCTCAGGCGCAGGCCCGTGTGAAAAGGCGATAGCGGGGACAGTCCCCGCTATCGCAAAGTTAAATATAACACGTCTTCGAAAGGAGAAGTTTTGTGAAATTTCGTGAAACTGCCTTGAGTATCATCCTGCTTGTTTGCTTTGTTGCAGGAGTTTTTTATTTATGGGAACTAAAGAATGTAGCGCCGGGGCCTGTCATTCATAATAAGCCCGGTTATGATGTGATCGTGGTGGGAGGGGAGCCGGAAGGTATCGCTGCCGCTGTATCTGCTGCCAGGAATGGTTTGAAGACACTGCTCATTGAAGATGACTATGCACTGGGAGGTCTTTTTACCCTGGGCCAGTTGAACTTTTTGGATATGAATCACGGACCCAAAGGTGAACTTCTTACCAGGGGGATCTTTGAGGAATTCTACAGGGCCATGGGGAACGCCTTTGATGTGGAGGAAGCGAAAAAATATTTTCTTGATCTGGTAAAAAAGGAAAAAAACATTGACCTCAAGCTCAATACAGCTTTTGTGGAACCCATTATGGAAGGCGGCAAAATCATGGGGGTCAGGGTGAAGGAAAAGGGCGAAGTCAAGGAGTATCTGGGCCTGCGGGTGATCGATGCCACCGTGGACGCCGATGTGGCGGCAGCGGCGGGCGTGCCTTACACCATTGGCGCAGAGGATTATGGTGAAAAAGGTACCCTCATGGGGGTTACCCTGGTTTTCCGTGTTTCTGGCGTCAACTGGGACCGGGTAGTGAAGTATCTGAAGTATGAAGATAACGACCCCCATTCCGGCGCCGACCAGGTGGCCGCCTGGGGTTATGGCAAAGAGGCCCGGGAGTATAAGCCCCGGGACCAGATGAGATTTCGCGGGCCCAACGTTGCCCGGCAGAAAGACGGGACTGTACTCATTAATGCCCTTTTAATATTCGGTGTCGATGGGCTTGATCCCCAATCTAAGGCTCTGGGCATCGAGCGGGGGAAAAAAGAAATACCTTACATCATTGAATTCATGCGCCAGAAGTTTCCCGGTTTCGAGAATGCTGAGTTCGCCGGGACGGCAGAGCAGCTTTATGTGAGGGAAACCCGCCATATCATCGGGGAATACAGGCTGACCATTACCGATGTCCTGGAAAACCGGGACCACTGGGACAGGATAGGCCACGGCAGCTATCCCGTAGATGTCCAGCCCACCAGTCCCGGTAACTTCGGAAATGTGATCGGGGTACCTGACATTTACAGTATCCCTTTCCGTTCCCTGGTGCCTTTAAAAGTGGATAATCTCCTGGTGGTTGGCCGCAGTGCTTCTTATGATTCTTTAGCTCACGGCAGTACCAGGGTCGTACCTGTGGGCATGGTGGCAGGGGAAGCGGCAGGAGTGGCCAGTGCCTATTCCATCCGGCACAATATCACCTTCCGGGAGATGACCAAATCCAGGGAGGCCATTGCCTGGGTCCAGGAAAGATTAAAGAAACAGGGAGCCTACCTGGTAGAATACACTTCCCCCAGGCCCAGGGTCATGGATCACTGGGCTTACCCGGGGGTTAGAGTCATGCGGGAGCTGGGGCTTATTGAAGGCGGCTATACCAATGATTATGGCCTGGAGCGGAAAGTAAACAAATGGAGCCTGGAAAACAAGCTGAATAAAGTACTGCGTATGGCCCATGAGCGCAATTCCAGGGTGCCGTTGCGAAAAGTGGAGATACCCCTGGAAATTACGGGGGAAGGGATGGTCCGGGCTGTAGCCGAAGGGCTTACAGGGCAGAAGTTAACCTTTACGGAGTCTTTAGCTTTATTAAAGGACAAGCGTATTCTCACCAGGGAGATTGAATCCCGTGTGGCAGACTGGAAAGAGGTTCCCAATTTTGGCCAGATGCTCAGTTTGCTGGCTAATCTTTATGAATACCTGTTAAAGCAGCAATAAGCCCTTAACAGGTATGGTGATTCACTACTGGAGATTAAATGCGTGAATGTAGCGCCCGGTGATGATATGGAAACCATTATCTATAAACTACAGCACGGCAGAGCAAAATAGGCAGCACACCGCTGCCTATTTTGCTGGGAAAAATCAATCTATGCGATAAGTGGACGGTTCTCTTGCCTGGAATAATATAGTAAAATTTAGTTCTGTAGAATGAATATTGAATGGTAGGAGCGAAATGATTCTATGTTTCATTTATCACAGCTGGTATTATAGCTTTAAATGAAATGTGACAGGGGGGATGGTCTGCTTATCCCGTTTGTCATGCCGGGGATGAGGCTCTTTGTGGGAAAGAATAAGGAAAGAAGGTATCATATGGAAAGATTGCAGGAAAGGCTTATAACGGCCAAGAGAGCTTTGGCTACCCAAAGGTGTTATCCGTGCCAGTCGGGAAGTGGGCATCCTGTATGAGGGAGAAGCCATAGAAGCTTTACAAATGGTGGATGACCGGAACCTTACGGTTCGTACGTATAATGAAGCCCTGGCCCTGGCCATTTATGAGAGATTAAAGGGTTATGTAATTTTGTTGCGGCATTGGGTAGAGGAAATGGAGAAGAGAGTGGATACTGTCTAAATGAAGCAGTAGCCTTGGCCATAAATGATGGTATACAATGAATAATATAATAGCAGGGTTATCTTAAGAAAAGGTGATAAAATGGATCGGGAAATGAAAGAAATGTTTGATAAAGTACTGGGGGCTATTGCATCTCTTGCCTACGACGTTAAATCAATTAAATCAGATTTGTCTGACATGAAGGGAAGAATGACGGCCATGGAAACAGACATGGCCGACATGAAGGCAAGAATGACAGCTATGGAAACAGA
>CAZWTM010000034.1:0-21950 GCA_964637385.1 uncultured Peptococcaceae bacterium | reverse complement strand
CATGGAAACAGACATGGCCGACATGAAGGCAAGAATGACAGCTATGGAAACAGACATGGCTGTCATGAAATCGCGACAGGATGAAATGTACCTTATGCTTAAGGGTTCGGAAGAAAAAAGCCAGGTCGTACGAATTCTGGAAGAACGGAGTACTGCCATGAAGTCCGAATTGGACAGCGTTAAGGTTGAAACGGCCAAGACCATAGGCGTACTCAAGCGTACTGCCCGGGAGATACTTGATAGTTTGGCAGAAGAGGTATCTTAAGTTAACAGTGCAACAGGTCCCCCTGTCGCACTTTTTTAATTTGTGGCAAGAATTTAAATTGTTAAGTGCTTGGTAATAATACAGGATGGGAAAAGATTGTGACTTGTACCAACAATAGGGGATTGATAAAATAGATACGACACTTAAACGCTTCCCGCTTCCCGTAAAAAAATTATGGCCGTTTCGATCATATTAGGGAGTGGAGAATATGTATCAAAAGTTTACTCAACTGAGATTATGGAAAGAAACTCATGAGTTGGTTCTTGAAATCTATAAGGTTACGGCATCGTTTCCTAATGATGAGAAGTATGGTATAGTATCACAAATCAGATGGGCTATTACTTCAGTTGCAGCAAACATTGCAGAAGGTTGCGAACGTAAATATCAGAAAGAATTTATTCATTTCTTATACATTGCGAAAGGTTCTCTAAGTGAAGCCAGATATTTTTTACTTTTAGCTCATGATTGCGGCAAGCGGGAATCGGGAGGCGATAACTGTTGATTAAAGCAGATAATATTAAGAAGGTTGCGATTGCCTTAATTATTATCAGTTTGTTCGCCTCCATTTATGTAGATTTTTATCGTGTACAGGCGGAAGAAAGGAACAAAACAGTAGAAATTCTCGTCAATTATGATGAACTCCTGGCCTTGTCCATAGCCCACCAGTTACCCCTGGAAACCCTGGCTGCACAGTTTAAAGGGGCCGGAGCCACAGGGGTGCTCATGAAAGAGCGGACGATGAAGGATCTGGATCGCATGGGCCGGGCTGTACTTTTTACCGGGGGACAGCTGGCCTTCCAGCAGGAGATGAACAAAGACCTGTTTCCCGGCTTTAAGCCGGTAAAGGAACATTTCTACCTGTACATGAAAGACAGAGTTACTTATGAAAGTGTCTATAAGCAGCTCAGTGTGAAAACGACAACGGTTACTACGGCAAAGGATGATGAGGGTTATCTCCTGAGCCTGCCTTTATCGCCCAAAGAGCTGGAGAACCTGGGTGTAGGATTTATTAAGGAAGATATGAGGGCCCTGGAAAAAGGGGGGTTAAGGGTCGTACCGCAGATCCGGGACTGGCTGAACCCTACAAAGCAGTCTATAGATGTGGTTGTGGACTCTTTGAAGGAAATGCCGGGCCTTGCCTTAGTGGCCTTTAATGACAGGACCATACCCGGGAGAGGGGATAAGGAATTTGCGCGTTATTTGGCCCGAAAGCTTGGTGAACTTCATGTGCCCGTGGGGATATTTGAGTTTTTCCCCCAGCAAGGCTTGGAGCAGCTTGCTGTATTAATGAATAAAAATGCTGTGCGGATCCATGGCCTTGCTGAAAATGAGATGAGCAAATATACGGAGGACCAGGCCGTGGACAGGTTTAACCTGGCTGTGACGGAGAGAAATATCCGTGTGCTCTTTGTGCGTTTCTTTGGCATGGAGCAGCCGGGTACAGCCCTGCATAATGCCCTGCAATATGTGGAAAGGGTAAGAAACAACCTGATTTCCGAAGGTTTCCAGACAGGGGAGGCTTCACAACTGGCCAGTGTGCCCTATTCTGGCCTCTTAATTTTTGTGGTAGGATTAGGTGTTATAGGCGGCTTTTTCCTTTTAGTCAACGGTCTTTTTGGTCCCCTTCTGGGGGCAGGCCTGGGAATGTTCGCTCTTTTGGGTTGGATGGGAATATTGTTCCTGGCGCCTGAGCTGGCCCGCAAAGCCATGGCCTTAGCTGCCGTCATTCTCTTCCCTGTCCTGGGCACCCTTTCTCTGGTGAGTGAAGAAAGACGGGATTTGCCCCGGGCCGTTCTGGCGCTATTAAAAATGTCTGCTGTTAGTTTCACTGGCGCCGTGCTCATGACAGGGCTTCTGTCGGACAAATCCTTTATGTTAAAACTTGACCAGTTTGCAGGGGTTAAATTGGCCCATATAGCTCCCCTTTTCATGATTCCTGTTTATTTCCTTTTCCGGGGTACCGATCCCCTTAAGAAAACCAGGGATTTGTTGAACTCACCCATTCTTTTAAAGCATGTTTTGGCCGGTGCCTTATTGCTTGCCGGACTAATGGTCTATATTATCAGGACAGGCAATGAGGGTACGGCCCTGGTAAGTTCCTGGGAGACCATGTTCCGGGAGATCCTTGACCGGGTTTTGGGGGTAAGACCCCGGACCAAGGAATTCTTAATTGGTCATCCTGCTATGCTGGTACTCCTTTATTATGGTTATGACTTTAGAAAGATCATGCTCCTGGTGTTAGGTATCATCGGCCAGGTTTCCCTGGTCAATACCTACGCCCATATCCATACACCCCTTTTCATTTCCCTGGTCCGCAGCTTCCATGGTCTGTGGCTGGGGATTGCCGGCGGAATCATCCTTATTGCCGGAGTAAACCTGTTTTGGCAATGGTATGGAAGGAGGATGGCCTGTGAGTAGAGTAGTTCTGTCCGGTTATTATGGGTTCAACAATGCCGGTGATGAAGCCATTCTCTATGCTATTATTCGTACCTTAAGAAAAATTGAGCCGGGAATTGAGATTACCGTATTGTCCAATGAGCCCGCCAAAACGGCCAAACAGTATCATGTCAGGGCCTGCAGGCGCTGGAAACTGGGGGAAGTTATCAAGGCTTTGTCGACTTGCGATTTACTTATCAGCGGAGGGGGGTCCCTCCTGCAGGATGTAACCAGCAAGTTAAGTCCTCTTTACTATTTGGGGGTTATTTTTCTCGCCAGACTTCTGGAGCGGCCGGTCATGGTCTATGCCCAGGGTATTGGCCCTCTCAGGACAAGGATCAACAGAAGTCTGAGTGCTTTTGTGCTCAACAGGGTAAATGCCATTACCGTCCGGGATCAAAGGTCGAAAGAGGACCTGGTGGCCATGGGAGTGGAAAGGGAGATTACGGTCACGGCGGACCCTGTTTTAGGCCTGTCTCCCGAAAATATCTCTGTGGAACTGGGCAGAGAAATACTGGAACGTAACGGTTTTTGCCCCGGGGAAGGACAAAAATTGCTGGGTGTCTACATCCGCTCTTGGAAGGACAATGCTTATCTCCCGGAACTGGTGAAAGCCTGCGATAAGCTGGCGGAGGAAGGCTGGAAAATTGTTTTTGTTCCCATGCAGTTCCCTGGCGATATTACCATTTCCCGGCAGGCGGCCAAACAGATGAAACATGAGGCGCTGGTTCTCAAGGAAATGTATAATCCCGAAGAGATCCTCAGTATCACGAAAAATATGGATTTAGTTTTGGGTATGCGCCTTCATGCTCTTATCAAAGGAGCGGTGGCAAGGGTACCGGTAGTGGGCTTGTCTTATGATCCCAAAGTAGATCGCTTCCTGGAGAGTATCGGGCACCAGGCCCTGATCTCAGTGGAAAATTTACGTGGGGAAACGCTCATTGAAATGGTAAAATGGGCCTACTCCCGGCGTGAGGAAATAAGTAAGGATTTACAGACCAGACTGGCTCCTCTGTATCAGAAGGCATGGCAAAATGCCCGGATAGCGCTGGGGTTGCTTCAGAAGTGATCGACTTTCCGATATCCGATATCCGATTTTCGATTTTTGAGTTGAGAGGGGTTTACCCATTTACCCAGATGTCAAAGAAATTTAAAAAGTTTAGGGTCTGGAAAGAAGCCCATGAATTGGTTAAGGAAATATATGAGATTACAAACGGCTTCCCCGCAGAAGAAAAATTTGGGTTAGTATCTTAAATTAAGTAAGGGTAGCAGTCTCTATACCAGCTAATTTAGCTGAAGGTTGTGAGACATCGCAGGAGATGACATCAATGAGTAAAGGTATCGCCAAAGCGGCAGTTGTGATAACGATTATGACTATAATAACTAAGGTATTAGGCTTTGTCCGGGAGACGGTGATCGCCAAAGCCTTTGGCGCCACTATTTTGACAGACGCTTACCTGGTGGCCTATACTTTGCCCTATTTTCTCCAGGCCGTCTTAGGGATGGCCCTGGTTACTTCCATCGTGCCGGTGGTGACCAGGTACCTGGTAAAAGGTGAGGAGCGGGAGGCCTGGCACATTGCCAGTATCACCTTAAACTGGACAGCTCTCATGATGACAGTTTTCACTTTGCTGGGGATTGTGGGGGCCCGCGGCCTGGTTTATATTACCGCACCTGGTTTTGATTCTTTCGCCGCGGATCTGGCCGTTACCCTTACGATCATCATGTTTCCTTCGATTATTTTTATGGGAATCGGTATGCTGATGACAGGTGTGCTCAATGCCCGGAAATCCTTTGCCGTAGCTGCCTTTGCTCCCGGTTTTTCCAGTCTGATTATTATTTTTTCTGTCATCATCTTTGGCAAATACGGCATTGAATTCCTGGCCTGGGGTACCCTTTTGAGTATGGCAGGGGCCATGCTCATCCAGTTGCCCGTCCTGCGTAAAGTAGGCTTTCGTTACAGTTGGGCCTGGAATCTGCGGCATCCTGAAGTAAAAGGAATTTTCATTAACCTGGTGCCTATCTTCCTCGGTGTGGCCGTAAACCAGCTTTACCTGGCCATCAACAGGTTTTTTGCCTCAAGCCTTGCTGAAGGAAGCATTTCTGCTTTGAACTATGCCAGTAAGTTGATGAACCTCCCTTTGGGCATTTTTGTTTTTGCTGTTTCTTCCGCCATATTTCCTACCCTGTCCGAGCAGGCGATTAAGGAAGACAGACATGCTCTGGCCCTCACCTTGGTAAGAGGCCTGAAAATGGTACTTTTGATTACCCTGCCGGCGGCTGCCGGATTGATGGCCCTGAAGGCCCCCATTGTCAAGCTTCTCTTTGAGCGGGGTGCCTTTGATGCCACGGCCACCCAAATGACAGCCGATGCATTGTTCTATTTCTGCCTGGGCATGTTTGCCATGGCGGCCAATATGGTTATTACCAGGGCTTACTATGCTTTGCAGGATGTAAAGACACCCCTTTACATGGGACTTTTCTCTATTTTCGTGAATATTATAGCCAGTGTGGTTTTGGTGAACAGTATGGGACACAGCGGTTTGGCGCTGGCCAATACCTTAGCCGCCATCTTTAATACGGTCGCCATGTACTTTTTCTTAAGAAAACACCTGCCTAAGCTTTTTGTGAGGGATTTATTGACCACTGTGGCCAAATCACTGGTTTCTTCTCTTTTCACCGCTTTGACCGCCTGGAAACTTTATGGGTTTTTGCAGGGGTTTTTTGGTACCGGCGGGGGAACCAAAATCTTGTTAGGGGAAGTGGTCTTAAGCATCTTTTTAGGAATATTTGTTTATGGCTTAACCATTCTTATCCTGAGGGAAAGGGAAGTCCTTTATATCTTGAAAAGTATCTTGCAGAAACTAAGGCTGTTAGAAAATGCAAAAAGGATTTGATTTCTTTTTGTCGAAAAATCTTATATAACGCCACCCGATACCCGTTTTCCGCTTCCCGTGTTTTATGCTTTATTGTAAAAGTATTCTGGTAGCGGGCAGTGGGAAGCGAAACCTGCTACCACCGTTAGAGGAGGCTTTCAGATGCTGGATTCCGTACAGATTCAAAATATACTGCCCCATCGCTATCCCTTTTTGCTGGTAGATAAAATAATGGAAATGGTTCCCGAAAAAAGAATCGTGGGACATAAAAGTGTCACCATCAACGAACCTTTTTTTCAGGGGCATTTTCCGGGGAAGCCTGTGATGCCCGGTGTGCTGATTATTGAAGCCCTGGCCCAGACAGGAGCGGTACTGGTTTTAAGTAAACCGGAGAATAAAGGGAAGATCGCCTTTTTCGCAGGAATCGACAACTGCCGTTTTAAGCGCCAGGTGGTTCCGGGAGACCAATTGCGTTTAGAAATCGAAGTGATGAAGTTGAAAGGTATGGTAGGCAAGTGCCAGGCCAGGGCTTATGTGGGTGAGGAACTGGCCTGTGAGGCGGAATTGATGTTTGTACTGGAAAAGTAACCGCCTCAGGCGGCGATATCCGTTATCCGATTTCCGAGATCTGACAGGAAACCACTAGTAACTAGGAACTAATAACTAAATAACTAGTAACTGATAAACTTCCAACTTGTCAAAGCCTGGTAGACAATTTTTGCCACCGGTGTTATAATTCATATTTGAGGCTGATTAAAGTTTCAAGTTGTGAAATTTAAGGAGGCACTTTTGGGTGTTTAACTATTTTTATCCGTTCATCATCGCCTTTTTCGTAGCTTTCCTGGGAACGCCCCTGGTAAAAAGGCTTGCGTATAAAGTGAAGGCAGTGGATCAACCGGCAGCGCGAAAAGTCCATCATAGGCTGATGCCCCGTTTGGGCGGCCTGGCCATCTGTATGGGTTTTTGGGCTGCTGTACTCTTAACCCAGGAACTGACCAAAGAAATCTATGCTCTGCTCGGTGGCGGCTTATTAATTATCCTGGTGGGCATCAGGGATGATATTAAAAGCGTTTCGCCCAAAACTAAGTTATTAATACAGGTTTTGGCCGCCTGTATTGTATTGGCGGCCGGCGTCCGTGTGAATTTTATGACGCACCCCATCAATGGCGTCATCGACCTAAAATATTTTAGTTATCCTCTTACGATTTTATGGATCATCGGCGTGACCAATGCCGTTAATTTAATTGATGGTTTAGACGGTTTAGCCGCCGGAGTATCGGCTATCGCCGCTATTACCCTGGGTATCGTCTCTCTGATCGAGGGTGTTACTGCCATTGCTTTTATTCCCTTTATCCTGGCAGCCAGTATTTTGGGATTTCTTAAATATAATTTTCATCCAGCTCAGATCTTCATGGGTGATACAGGCTCTCTATTCTTAGGCTTCAACCTGGCCACCATTGCCATTATAGGTTTAACCAAAAGTGCAACGGTGATTTCCCTTTTTTTACCCATTGTAATTTTAGGGATACCCATCATGGATACGCTCTTTGCCATTGTACGCCGTTACTATAATGGTAAACCTATCTTTAGTGCCGACAAGGACCATCTCCATCACCGCCTGCTGGCTTTAGGATTAAGCCACCGGCATACAGTGCTGGCCATTTACGGCGTCAGTTTACTGTTGGGTGTTTCAGCCGTCTTGATGGCTGTGGTGACTACTGCTCAGGGAATGTTGATCATGGTCGTAACCACCCTGGGGGTGTTCATTGGGGCGGAAAGAATTGGTATCTTAAGAGGCCGCGATTTGAAGCAAACCCAGCGCAAGAAGGCTTACAATACTGTAGCGAAATAAGCGAAATAAAGAAGGACATCCGATTTCCGAATTTAGTTGCTTCTCAAGTTAATGTTCTAGTACAGCATTGTCGGAATTCGGATGTCAGAAGCCGGACGTCGGCAATCGGATAGTCGCTAGAAAGAGGAAGGAGTGAGGAAGATGAGGCTGCGAAATATCGTTATTGGGGGAGCTCTTTTATCCATTGTCATTGGCTTTATCCTGGGTAAGACTGTGGTTGCTGATTCGCCTGCTCCGGGGTCAAACAGCGACCCTGTGGTTTCTAAGAGTTATGTGGACAAGGCCCTGCAGGACCGTATTAAAGAACTGGAAACCGCCGTTGCGGAATTAACCGTTAAGTCCCAGGCTTTGCAGACTGCATTAAATGAGTTGCAGGCTAAGGTCAATAAAACACCAGTGAAGACTGCTCCAGCTGCGCCTGCACCGGGGACAGGCACTTCCTCCACACCAACGACACCTGCCGCTCCCCCTCAGAATAATACTTCTGTCATAGGGAAAACGGCTTTTGTAACGGGCAGCACACCGGTAAACATCCGGAGCGGCCCCGCCACCAGTTATGCTGTGATAACCAAGGTAAACAGGGGGGATACCATGGTGATCCAGCAGGTAAAAGACAGCTGGTATCAGGTAAAACTCAGTGACGGCAAAACAGGCTGGGTAGCCAGCTGGGTAGTAGAAATAAAATAAGGTCATAAGGTCGGGCGAGGCCCGACCTTGTTCTATAAAGAGCAAAAAGTATACTTTCTGGATTAGTGGTGTCTGAAAATGAGGTATGGTAAAAAAATAAGGGGCCCTCGGCCCCTCAACTCTTGATCCAGACGGCATTGTACTGGTGATCCCATTTAACGTCGGCCATATAGTTCACGATGGTGAGAGGGACAACAATCCTCTCGTTGACCGTCAGGCGCGGATAGTGTTCTAACTTAATTTTGAACCCGTTGATAATTACATAGTCCCACCAGACTGAAAGCTGGATTTCCCTTGAACCTTTCGTGAGGGTCACGACGCCCTCGCCTGTTGGAAGGAACCAGAAATCTATTTTAAAACCAAGCCATTTACTGAGCTCCCGCACGGGTATCATGATTTCATTGTTCCCGGAGAAATATGGCTGGTCGTGGGGAAAGAGGATCCGGGTATAGTCTATGTAAACCTTGGGTGTCTTTGTTTTATTAATCTTAGCCAGGTCTTTGTAAACCATGGGTTTGGGAATTAACCCCTGGTGTTTTACCTGGGATGGAACCAATCCCCGGGGGCAATTTTCCCAATACTCGTATCTTTCTGTATAACCCTCTTTCATCCACTGGTTAATGACATTCCAGTTTACAATGGTCCAAGGCCTTAGTCTTAGCTCAGAGGGCTTATTATTTTCCAGCCACTTTTTGGCTTCCATCAGGTTATCGAATGTTTGGGGAAGGGGTATAATCTCCTGCACATTCTTTTTAACCACGCCATAATGCAGGCTGCCTTTAATATCAAGACTGGCAGAAGTCCCGCTGTAAATATCATATAATCTTATAATGGCGTTTTTTTCCGTATTAAATTGTTCTCCTATCAGTACAGAGTATTCCTTCCCCGGGATGATGGGATATTGTGCTGACCAGGCAAACAGGGGCTTAACAAATAGAGAGGTGAGAAGAAAAGCTATTGTCACCGCTCTTATGTAAATTTTCTTCATGGGTCCATCCCCCTTCTAACCTCCCTTCTTAATTTTATTATCCAATAATACAGACGAAAGAAGCAAGGGATTTGTTCCTTAAAAAGTTGTATAATAAGTCTTATAGTATGAACAAAAAGGATGATGCGTGTGGAGAAAAAGTTCAACTGGGAGTATGAATGCCGCCGTTGCGGGACTCGTTTTAACAGCAAGATGGAGGGCGATAAAAAGATTGTGAAATGCCCCTTCTGTTTTTTGGAGGGCGAAGATCACTTCCTTACTCCGGACGACTATTATTACGATGACAATGGGGCCTACCGCCTGAAAACATGTTACGGGTGAGGGGGGTAATATGAAAGGGGCCGTCGGCCCCTTAATTATTTATCATTATTATTGAGAATCCCGTTTGGCTTCCGCAGTCATGTAACTGGCCACCGCCTATCATGATTTCCGGTTCTTGTTTAGATAAGGTTGATCACTGGAGAAAAGTACTCTTGTATAGTTGATATAGACTTTATCCCATGAAACACATGAAACAGACACAAATAGCAGGAGATCCGTTCCCGGATCTTTCCGGTACTTTTAATTAACGTGAGAAAAGGTTTGTTTGTCTTGTGTAATTCTGAGACAATTATTTAAAATGCACATTCATTTATAGCATTAATCAAAATTTTAGGAGTGAGGAAATGTCGTTTTTCGATTTTGAATGGAATAAGCCCTGCATTTGCGGCAGTGGGAAAAAGTTTAAGAAGTGCTGTCTGTTCACATTGGAAAGTATAGCAAGAAAATGGGACAAAGAAAAATGGTACTGGATGCATCAGGAGCTGCCGGCAGCCTTAGCCTTGGTTTGCGGCCTGCCGCCTAAAGCGGAAGAGGTAATACCTTCCATTCCCGCTATAGAAGAGGCACTGGAGTACTTAACGGAAAAATATTTTCCAAGAGCAGCGAAGACCAGCAGATTGCGGCTATGCACGATATAGCGAAAAAATTTGGAGATCTACTGTATAACGAGGAAAGCCTTCATTATCTACTATTCCCTGAGGAAATCGTCGAGGATTTCCTCCTTGCCGTAGATGACAGGCTGGGAGATTCTCCGGAAGAGCCTGACAGTGAAGTTGTCCAGGAAGCTTTTGAAAAGGAAATGGACCGGCAGCTTTCCCTCATTGTTAACGAAGAGATGACTGCTGAACTGGTACTGATGCTGGTGCATGCCCTCCGTTAACAAAAGTGGGGATTGAATGGCCGGAAGGGCAGCGGGGAATCGGGGATTACCTGGCGGCCGGATGATGGTGCAGACCTAGGGCCTTTCCCTCGCCTCAGGGATTGCTGCCTGTTTACGGGAACTTTTAGATGAAGAACTGACCCTGGTTGATGTAACCTGGCAAAGCAGTACTGAGATACTGAAAAAGTTGGGGAAGGAAAAGAAAGGTAAAAAGAAAAAGGCCGGACCTGCCCCCAAATAAACGCAGCTAATAAAATGATAAGCCAGTTCTCTTTTGAAGAGAACTGGCTTGGAACCCATAGCGGCATTCATTATTTACTCATCATCTTCTTAAGCAAACGGATATCTGTATCGTGATCCAAGAGATGATTAGTCATTCTGGTGATGTGGCCTTTGATTTGGGTAACATCTTCCTCCATCCGGCAAAGGCGGGCATCGGAGACTTCCACTCTGTGCTCAATAGCCTTTAATAATTGAGTGTGTTCTTTTTGGCCTTCTTTAAGGCCAAATATTTCACTTTCCATGCTGGTTATTTTGCTTTCCATGCTGGTTATTTTGCTTTCCATGCTGGTTATTTTGCTTTCCATGCTGGTTATTTTTTCTAAGATTTGTTTAAGTAATTCTTTCTCCTCCATAAAAAAAATGCTCCTTTTTGTTTCGGAGTTTTATATGCTTGTCTACACCTTAATTATATCACATTACTGCCAACTAACAACTACCAACTACCAACTACCAACTATAACAGCGGCGACAATAGCCTTGCCCCTGATTCCAGGAAACGGCTGGTGAGGGGTCGCTCTTTGAAGGTTTCGGGGTCAAGGAGCTGGCAGTGTTTAAGGTCTGCAAAGAAATCTTTTTCTAAACGCTGCGTGGTTTCTTCATCATAGATAAAGGCGTTCACTTCGAAATTCAGTTCAAAGCTGCGCTGATCCATGTTGGCCGAACCTACAGTAGAGACTACGCCATCTATCATCATCACTTTGGAATGGATGAATCCCTTCTGGTATAAATATACTTCCACGCCCGAATCCAGGAGTTCTTCCACATAGGACATGGAAGCCCAAAAAACAATCTTATGATCGGGTTTGGCCGGAAGGATTAACTTCACATCTACGCCGCTTAAGGCAGCGGTTTTCAGGGCGGTGAGAATACTTTCATTGGGTACGAAATAAGGTGAAGTGACATAGAGGGATTTTTCGGCCGTGGCCATGGCATAGTAAAAGACCTGCATAATGGCTTCCCATTCGGTATCAGGGCCGCTGGCCGTAATTTGCACCACCTTATTCCCCAAGGGCTCTTTTACAGGAAAGAGACAGGAGAACTCTTCATCCAGGGCCTGCCGGGTCACAAAATACCAGTCCTGCAGGAAGATGCGCTGCAAAAAGTAGACGGCATTTCCCCTTAGTTCCAGGTGGGTATCACGCCAGTAACCGATTTGGGGGTCCCGGCCCAGGTATTCGTCGCCGATGTTGATGCCCCCCACAAAGCCGGTGGTGCCGTCAACGACGAGAATCTTGCGGTGATTACGGTAATTAATCTTGCTGTGCAGAATGGGCAGTTTTACCGGGAAGAAAGCTTTCGTTTCGATGCCTGCCTGGTTCAGCTCCTGCAGGTATTTCTTGCCGAGTTTCCTGGAACCCAGCCCGTCATATATGATACGCACCTTAACCCCTTCTTTTGCCTTAGCAATGAGAAGGTCTTTTATTTCGTTTCCGATTCCGTCGTCCCGCAGGATATAAGTTTCCAGGTGAATATGTTTTTGGGCTTCCTTGATAGCCGCCATAAAAGCGGGGAAAATCTCGTGACCGTCGGTTAAGACCCGTAGCTGATTGTTCAGGGTAATAGGAAAATTGGCATTGCTTAAAATGAGACGGATAAGCCTTTCTTTGGAACGGGTAATGGGAGGGAGATTTTCAGGTTCACTGAAGCTTTCATCCAAAGGATAGATATAGTTGTTAAGGGCTGCTTTTTTCCTGATCATCCGCCGTTTACGAAACTGGCGTCCAATGGTCAGGTACAGGACAAAACCCAGGATGGGAAAAAATGTAAGGATTAAAAGCCAGGCCACGGTTTTGGCCGGGTCTCTTCTTTCCAGAAAGATAACGACGGCGGTGAATACCACCAGGGAAGCAAAAATCACTGAGAAGATATTGAGGGTTGTTTCCCACATCCGGGGGAAAGGAATGTACCTGGCTAAGGAGGAGACAAAGGAGGGCTCGATTCTGTTGATCAGGTAGACCTGGGTAATAAAGAGGAGAAGAATCAACGAAAAGATGATGATAAATTTAAGGGATTTAATCTTCGACATGTTTTGCTTCTCCTTCTCCCGCGATTTACTATTTATATTCTATCAATATATGGTCAATCTGCGCCCCCACGAAAAGCTATCTTTATAAAAATTTTACCAAAGATAGCCTGGTCATACATTGACAACCAATATCTGACGCCATACAATAGAGTGTAGCTGACCGACTGTTCGGTCGGGCACGTTTTTGTTGAGGAGGTTTACAGACCGCATGAAGAGAAAGTACATAGGATTACTTTTAGCAATTTTAGTCTTTAGTATGTTGATGGCAGGATGCGGCAGCAAGAAGGCTGACAAAGCCTCTGCCCCGGAAACCAAAAAAATCCCTGTAACTGTAGAAATTGTGAAAAAGGGTAATATGGAAAAAAGCATTCCTCTTGGCGGTCTGCTGCAGCCCCAGGATGAGGTGGCCCTGGCCAGTAAAAATCCTGCTTTAAAGATTTTGCAAGTGCCGGTCCGTGTGGGGGATGGGGTAAAAGCCGGCACTCCTCTGGTCGTTTTCGATGGGAGGGATCTAGAACTCCAGATCAGGTCGGCACAGGATGCTTATAACGATGCTAAGTTGAATTACGAACGCAACAAAGAGCTTTACGAGGCGGGGGCCATAGCCAAGTCTCTTCTGGAGCAGGCCGAGCTGCGCCTGTCAGGTGCCGAAATCGCCCTGAACAACCTGCGGATTCAGCAGGAAAACACTGTGCTTATTTCTCCCATCAATGGGGTGGTTTCCGCCGTCTCCGCAGTAGAAGGCCAGCTGGCGGGCAGTATGCCCCTGGTTTCCGTGGTGAATATCGATAAACTGAAGCTCCAGGTACAGGTAGGCGAAGCCTATATCAATAAACTGCGGAAAGGCGGCGAAATGCAGGTAAGCATTCCTGCCGCCTCAAAAGAGAGCTTTACCGGGATTATTACCAATATTGCCCCGCAAATAGATGCCAGGACCAAAGCCTACCCTGTTACTTTGGAAGTAGAGAATGCCGGCGGCGAGATCAAGGGTGGCATGTACGGGGAAGTACAGCTGGTGGTAGACAGAAAAGAAAACGTTATTGTGGTGCCCCAGTACGCTATCCTGGACCAGGATCAAAAGAAAATAGTATATGTAGTGGAAAATGACACGGCCAAAAGAAGAGAAGTTGAAGTCGGTTTAACTCTGGGCGACAAGGCAGAGATTGTCAAGGGACTCAATCCCGGCGAAGCTTTAATGGTAGAAGGACAGTATGGGGTGAAAGATGGCAGCCCCGTTACCCAGGTAGTAAGGGGTGAGGCTAAATGAGGCTTTCCGATTTAGCTGTTAAACGACCTGTGACCATAGCTATGGCTGTTCTGGTGGTCATTCTTTTAGGAACAGTTTCCATGGGAAGGTTGAATTTGGACCTGTTTCCGGAATTAAACCTGCCTATGGTCCTGACCATGACGGACTATGAAGGGGTAGGTCCCCAGGAAATCGAGAATTTGCTGACGCGGCCTATAGAGGGAGCTATCGGCACAGTCAACGGCGTGAAAAATATTCACGCTACATCCCAGCACGGCAGGTCCGTGGTTTTCGTGGAATTTGCCTGGGGCACGGATATGAGTTTTGCCGTGAACCAGATCCGGGAAAAAATAGATTTTATTGCACCCATGCTTCCCAAAGATGCCAAAAAGACCTTGATTTTTAAAATAGACCCTAATCAGATGCCCATTATGTACCTGGGCCTGAGCGGCAGTGTGGATTTGGCTACCCTGGACAAAATAACCAGGGACATTATCAAACCCCGCCTGGAGAGGGTCAATGGCGTGGCTTCCGTAGGGAGTGACGGGGGTGTTACCAGGGAAATTCGTATTTCCGCTGTTCCCCAGCGTTTACAGGCCTATGGTTTGACCCTGGACCGTATAGTTTCTTATCTGATGATGGAAAACCGCAATACTTCTGCAGGCACTGTGGAAGAGGGCCTCAAGGAACACACCGTGCGTGTTACCGGGGAATTTAACAGTGTCCAGGAGATAGAGGGATTACAGATACCCTTGCCCTCGGGCGGCTATGTGAGGCTGGGGGACCTGGCCCGGGTGGAAGATACCTTTAAGGAAAAGAAAACTTTTGTCTTCATGGATGGGCAGCCGGCGGTACAGATCACCGTGCAGCGCCAAACCGATGCCAATACTGTCAAAGTATCGGATGCTGTGCATAAAGAACTGGCGGAAATCAGAAAAGTCCTGCCCAGTGGGGTAGAGATTAAAGTTAGTGTCGATTCAGCCAAGTTTATCCGCCAAGCTATCAATAGAGTAACGAGCAATGCTATGATAGGTGCGGTCTTAGCTGTTTTCATTTTACTCCTGTTCTTAAGGAATATCAGAAGTACCCTGATCATCGGCACAGCCATACCTATCTCCATCATCGCCACCTTTATACTCATGTATTTCGGCGGCTTGACCTTAAACCTAATTTCTTTAGGGGGGCTTGCCCTGGGTATTGGTATGATGGTGGATAACGCCATCGTTATCCTGGAGAATATTTACCGCTATCGCCAGAACGGGTATTCCCGGATAGAAGCAGCCATGAAAGGGGCCAATGAAGTAGCTGTTGCTGTAACTGCATCTACTTTAACATCCATTGTGGTGTTTTTACCCATTGTTTATGTAGAAGGGATGGCTTCACAAATTTTCCGGCCCATGGCGCTGACTGTATCTTTCTCCTTAATCGCTTCCTTAATGGTAGCCTTAACCCTGGTGCCCATGTTGTCTTCTAAGATTCTTAAAGTTGACAGGATTAACAACGGCAATGGCAATGGAAAGGCGCGTTTTAAGCTGATTTCCAGGCTATCGGATAAATGGGGCTATTTACTTGAACGCCTGGACGAAAAATACCGCACCGTACTTCATTGGGCCATTAATCATAAGAAAAAAGTAGTCTTTGGCACTTTAATTCTCTTTATTATCAGCTGTGCCTTAATTCCTTTTGTGGGCATGGAGTTTATTCCCAAACAGGATACAGGAGAATATGTTGTGAACATTGATTTGCCCAAGGGAACGGCTTTGCGGGAAACCCAGCGGGTAACAGAGCTGGTGGAAGCATATATTGCTGAGCTTCCCGAACATGACTGGACCTTTTACTCCGTCGGTATTCAGAGCGGCATGTTTGGTTCCAGCTCATCTCCTGAGCAGGCCATGATCCGTGGTAAACTTAAAGATAAAAAAGACCGGCAGCGCAATATAGATCAGGTCTTGGATGAACTCCGCGAAAAATGTGCTAATATTCCCGGCGCCAGGATAGAAATTAAGGCTCAAGAAGGAAGCATGGGCCCCAGTACCTCACCCATCGATATTGGTATCATGGGTGATAATCTGGAAGTATTACAGATGCTTTCCCAGACTATTGCCCAGCGGGTTAAGGAAGTAGAAGGAACCCGTGAAGTTAGAACGTCTTTAGAAGATGGACGCCCGGAAATCAGCATCAAACTCAACAGGCAAAAAGCAGATCTGTATGGGATTAATGCCTCCCAGCTTTCCAGCCTTGTTTCCACGGCGGTGAACGGCTCAGTAGCTACCCGTCACCGTGTGAAGGGTGAGGAAATCGATGTGCGGGTGATTCTTGACGAAAATTACCGGAAAAACCTCAATGACCTGGAGAACCTGACCCTGATGTCCCAGACCGGCGCCCTTGTTCCCCTGGGGGAAGTAGCGGAGTTACAGATTACTAAGGGACCGACCAAAATCGACAGACGCAACCAGACAAGGAGAGTAGCCATTACCGGTGATATTTCGGGCCGTGATTTAAAGAGTGTTACCCAGGACATTCAAATGGCCATCAAAGATATTACATTGCCACCGGGAGTTCAGCTGGAGTTTGGCGGGGCCAATAAAGAGATGATAGAATCTTTCCAGAGTTTAGGTTTGGCTTTGATTTTGGCTATTATCCTCGTTTATATGATTCTGGCAGCCCAGTTTGAAGCTCTTCTTTATCCCTTTGTCATTATGTTTGCTGTACCGCCTACTTTGATTGGGGTAGTATCCTCTCTCTTGATAACGAAAAGAACTTTGAGCGTGCCCACGTTTATTGGTATAATCATGTTGGCGGGTATTGTGGTTAACAACGCTATCGTGCTGGTAGACTATATCAATACCTTAAGGAACAGGGACGGCCTGTCCAGGAAAGAGGCCATCCTGAAAGCAGGTCCCACCCGTTTAAGACCTATTTTAATGACTACGTTAACTACAGTCCTGGCTCTCATACCCTCTACCCTGGGGATTGGAGAAGGTGCCGAGTTATCGGCTCCCATGGCTACGGCTGTAGCAGGAGGCCTTACTTTCTCAACCTTAATTACGTTAGTTTTAATTCCCTGTATGTACATCATTATGGACGATCTTGCTCTCAAGGTTAAATCCTGGTTTAGAAAAGACGGCAAACGTCCCAGTGTTTCCGAAGTCCCTGCAGCGGGAGGAGAATGGCGTTGACAGAAAACAAAGTGACCGGTAAACGGGAGTTAATTCTTCAGGCGGCCCTGATGGTTTTTTCCGAGAGGGGTTATCACAAAGCTAAAATTGAAGAAATTGCCCAGCAGGCTGGCGTAGGCAAGGGCACAGTATATGAATACTTTACCAGTAAGAAGCAGTTGTTCCAGGAAATGCTCAAAGACAGAATTGAAACCTTTAATCAACACACGAGAGAAGCCGTGGAAAAAGAGCAAACCATACGGAATAAGCTTTTATGTATCATCAAGGAGAGCATTATCGTCGGCAGGTATTTCCGTCATCTCAACAAGATGGCTCTTTTGGAAACGACGTTAATTGACGAATCTTTTCGTCATTGGCTACTGGATATGCATGCTTACCGGTTATCGGCTATTGGTGAGATTATCCAGGAGGGTATTGACAAAGGGGAACTCAAACCAGTCAATGTCTCTCTGTTTGCCCGCTTGTTTTACGGCGGCCTGGGTACGTTGGTCAGTCCTATTGCCGGAATGGATATGACGCAAATCGACGTGGATAAGACAGCCGAAGAGATTGTAGAGCTGTACTTGCATGGAGTTGCCCTCTGAGTTTAGATTGTAAAGCCTGAAAAGTAACGGGTTATGAGTCCCAAACTCATGCTCGTTACTTATTTTCGTATCAGATAAATTATTGGGAGGTAGATTATGCCCACCATTGTCGCTTTGGGAGACTCTATTACCTATGGGTATCCTTTCACACCCGATGTATCCTGGGTAGAACGTTTACGCCGGGAAACAGGCTGGAAGGTCATTAATTCCGGAGTTTCGGGAGACACCTTTGACGACATGGCCTTACGCCTGGAAACCGATGTTTTTATCCATAAACCGGATATCGTGATCCTGATGGGTGGAACTAACGATGTCTATGTTGGTTTGAGCCAGCCCCAGATTCAAAAGAGTTTTAAGGCTATCATCGATGCATTAGAGGCTCAAAACATCAAGCTTATTGCAGGAATACCTCTTCCTGTTGATGACGCTACGGAAGGACCATTACAGCTTTGGCGCAGCTGGTTACGGCAGTTCTGTGAACATAAAGGTATACCCGTTATTGATTTTCACCAGGATTTTGTGGATGAAAGGGGAAAAATGAAAGAAGATTTATTCCTTGACGGCTGTCATCCCAGGGTAAAGGGTTATGAAATTATGGGAGAAAGAGTAATAAAAAGCTTGGCTGAACTTGATCTGCTTAAAGAAAAAGCTAAAAAAACGTAAAAACGTAAAATAAGCAGGAATTACCCCGTTTTTGTCGAAAAGGTTTTTCTACAGAGGGTACCTTAGTACCGGAGGTGTTTTTCTGTTGATAGGTGAATTTAAGCAGGAGATAATGCGTATCAACAATAAAGTGAATTTGGGCCTCTACGGACAAGGGCTGGCCTGGCAGAAAGTCGAGATCCTCCAGGATAAAGTATTAATTATTGCCAATAATAAAAGGCTCCACGCCCTATCGGCCATCGATCAAAAAGATAACTTGACCACCACGCTCATTGATTATGGCCTTCTTATTGAATATAAGAGAAGGCTAAAACAGGAATTGGAAAACAATATAAAATTAAAGGTCCTTGCCGTGATGAAGGATTATGACCCGGCTACTGAGATTGCCTTTACTTTTGTTATTTTTGAGAAGCCGGTGGAAAAATTTCTCGAAGAAAATCGCAGTTTTTCTTGTTGAAAAAGAAGGAATTTTAAAAAACACAGCGAATAACCTTGCATTATTAAATTATAAGGTTGAATCAGACGGAAAATTTATGAAAAAAGTCTTATAACAACTTAAAGTTTTAGCTGGCTGAGGGAGCTCCTGCCAGGAGAGCCTAAGATGACCGCTAGTCCTTGTAATCGCTGGGATTTGGTACACCTTATCCCATGCATTGCCGGGCTGGCGGTTTATTGTTTTTTTATTCCTAGCATATCCGCTATATTCCCATAACTGGAAGCGGGGAGTGGGCGAGTAGTGGCAGTTTAAGTCAACAGAAAGTAGGGAGAGAAAATGGAGAAAAAAGTTTTAGTCAGAGATGTCCTCACTGTTCTAAACAAAATTACCGGGGGGAGGGTTGTAAAATCAGCAGAAGATTATGCCAGTGGCAAAAACCCCTTTGTTGTAACAAAAACATCTCATATTCCCGGTAAGGCGGTAACGGAGCTTCCTGGTCTCATTTGGGGGAACCCCGATCAAGAAGTTAAAAAGATTGCCGTTTTAATGACCTTAACGGAAAGTGGTATTGAACTGGCCGGGGCAACGGGAGTAGATGCCATTGTCGCCCATCACACCATTGCCGATGCTGCTAATTCCGGCGGCGTGTTATTAAAAACGTATCTCAGTTTGTACAATATCGCCTTATTTGAACTCCATGAAGCTTTCCATGGTTTACATCCTGGTATTTCCTATCTCCATGGGCATAAAGCTTATCATGTTGACATTAAATACGGCGGTATTCCCGGTAACGTTATGTATGTTGGGGAAGCCCTGCCTGAGGTTAAAACGGTAGGAGATATGTTAACACGTCTGGAGTGATGTAAAAGTCACAACTACCCAGGAAACCAGAGGTCTTCGTAAAATCGAGATTGTGGGTTTAACCCTGGTTGTCCTATCCATGGTTGGTCTTCTCTTCAATCCTGGTTTCATTTCCGGTCTCTTCGATTCTATGTTAAAGAGGGCACAGCCCATCATTGTTAACTCCTTTATTACGGGGAGCGTTGGTGTGGCCATTATTATCAGTGTCATGGTTGGTCGTATTCTGGAACGTTGTGGTTTTACTGATGCCCTTATGCGTATTTTTATCCCTATTGCCAAGGCTATTGGCATGAATCCGGCCGTAGTCATTCCTGCCGTTTATAACATCCTGGGTGACATAAATGCCGCCGGCCGTATTGCCGGACCTATTCTGGTAAAAGCCGGAGCAACCAAAGATGAGCAGAAAATAGCCGTTGTTACCATGATGCAGTCCCAGCAGTCTTTTTCCACTTTTATGTTTGGTATTCTCGCCCTGACGGCTGTAGGTGTAAATGCCTTTGTTATTATCGCCGTATCCCTTTTTATTCCCCTGGTGATAGTCCCCTGGTTATTGAGCAAAACAATTTACCGGGATACCAAGGCTGTTTCTCTGGACGAGCTGCCCAGTTTTACGCCTAATACCGCCGCTCTGCCTACTATCTCTTTAATGCCGCCCGGGAGGGTGCTGAACTCCTTTTCATGTTGATTATCCCTGCTATCGGTGTTATTTTTTCGATAATTGGCGCCCTGGATTACTTGGGTATTTGGAAACCCATTGAAAGCGGCATTACCGCAATCCTTAATGTTTTATCTATTGACCCCAAGTCAGGTATGGTTAGTATACTTGCTTCGCCTACACTGGCCATGGCTCAATTAAAAGATGTAGCTGTCAATATGAATCCTAAGCTGGTGGTTGGTTCCGTTGTTCTGGCTTGGTCAGGCTATCCCTTTTCGGTTATCTTCGGACAGCTTCCTGCCATCTGGTCCGGTTGCACCGATCTTAACCATAAGGAAGCTATGTTTGCTGCCATTCTTGGTGCCGTTTTAAAACTTCTTACCGCAGGTTTAATCGCCATTTTTCTGACACCTCTCCTGGTTTAGGTGGCGACCCGGCCGGGACGTGTCAGATCTGGGGAGGCTTTACGGCCTCCTCTTTTAATTCAGTTGGTAGTTGGCAGTATACGTACGTTAACCGTGTACAGTAAACAGTAAAAAAAGAAATCACCTAAACTAAAGTAAAAAAGATACGGTTCACTGTTAACGGTTAACGGTTCACGAGGCTAGGAAGTTTTTGCTTACTAATGAATAAGGTTGCCCAAGAGAATAATAAATTCACCGCGGGAGGTCCAGTAGACTTTTACATCGGGGCGGGCCAGGTGATTGTCCCAGGCTTTGTTATCTGAGATAATACGGAGCGCAAAGTTTTGTTTGAATTCGGCCTGGTCTAAAACTTTGTTGTTTAATACCTTTAGGGTTAACTCAGGTAATTCTTCGGCATTAACGGGTATCAATTTTGCCGGTTTTGCTTCAACTGGACCTAATCCTGTTCCTATATCATAGGAGGTTCTTCTTCCCGTTGCAGCCACAACTTTATGAGGGAGGATATTACAGGTAAAATTATAAACGTCGGTCCCTACCGAGAGAGGAAGTAAGATATTACCGCTGTAAAGTTCCAGCCGGAATTGGTGATCGGAAATAAGGGTTAGAGTGGTTTCGGTTATAAGTTCTACACCCAGGTTCACATTGATTCACCTCCTTGTTTTAGTTGATAGTTGGTAGTTGGTAGTGGGAATCACCACTTTTTTGTGCCTGGTCGTAATATTATGCTGGAAATGGCACTGCGTGCCTGACCTAAAGAGAAAAGATTATGTAAGTATTTACCTGTTGCATTGGTCTGAAAAACGTGATAAATTAATAAAAGCTGCCGCACGGTAGTGCCGTTGGCGGTAAAAAGCAGTTAAACTTTCAGCAAAAAAACACTGCAGGACATATTGACAACAGACAAAAAAGAATGATACAATAATTAAGCCGCCTGGGGAAACCGGGTGGAGCAGGAAGGAGTGAATGAGAAAGTTCCTAGTCTCCTTGGTTCTTATAGGACAGGTTAACTAGAAACGAGTATCGTTCATCCGCACGCAAAAAGCGTGCTTTGTTGTTTAGTTACTAGTTCACAGTTAGTAGTTACTAGTGAAAACTAATAACTAATTGCCAAGAAGTGGACAGTTGACAAAAGTCGACTGGACATGATAGAATGAGATTCCGCTCGCAAGAGCGGTAAGGTTGATACTAACAACTAACAACCAACAACAAACAACTCGCGCATAAAGTGTGCGGTGGTCCTTGAAAACTGAACAGTTGAGAGCGAGCGTCTTGTTCAATTCAAATGAAG
>CAZWTM010000033.1:0-25208 GCA_964637385.1 uncultured Peptococcaceae bacterium | reverse complement strand
GGTTGATTGTCTTTTTATTCACACCTGCTGGATATGGTAACCTCATTAAAAAATATTAAGAGAATAGTATTTATCCACATAAAATATTATCCACAAAAACCCTTATCCCTTATCCCCATAAAAGATTCATAAAGCTTTATCCACAATAAAGCTTTATGAATCCTTGACATCTCATTGGTACTGCTTTATAATTTTTCTGTATCTTTACGGTAGCTTTCGAGTAGTATTTCAAGGGGAGGTGTTGATAGTGAAAAGGACTTATCAGCCCAAGAACCGTAAACATAAAAGAGTTCATGGTTTCTTATCAAGAATGAGAAGTCAAGGTGGAAGAAACGTTTTAAAGCGGAGACGTTTAAAGGGAAGAAAAAGACTTTCAGCATAAAGCTTGGCACCAAGCCAAGTTTTATTTATTACAAAAGTATTTATACTATGGTTAAAATTGGGTATAATCCTCATAGGTGATCTAATTACCTGAGTACAATAGGGAGGATACAATTGCTGCCTCGTAAATTTCGCCTCAAAAAAAAGGGAGATTTCCAAAAGGCGTATCATCAGGGAAAATCCCTGACCAATAGCTATCTTGTCATGTATTCCTTTAGACGCCCTGATAACAAAGAATCACGCATTGGTTTTTCCGTTTCTAAAAAATTGGGTAAGGCTTTTCTCAGAAATAAAATAAAAAGAAGATTAAGAGAGGCAGCCAAGCTTCACCTTCATGAGTTAAAAACACCTTTTGATATTATTTTTATTGCACGACCGAAAATAAAAGGAATTTCTTTTAAAGATGTTGAAAAAAATATGGTAGCTCTTTTAGAAAGGGCCCATTTATTAAAAAAGGATGAATAGGATGAAGGAAATCTTGCTACTAATGATCCGTTTTTATCAACGGTTTCTGTCGCCTCTTAAAGTACCAAGCTGTCGCTTTTACCCTACTTGCTCTCAATACGCCCTGGAGGCTGTGAGTCGATATGGACCCTGGAAGGGCGGCTGGCTTGCTTTAAAACGTGTTCTAAAGTGTCATCCTTTTCATCCCGGAGGTTATGATCCAGTAAAGTAAGGTTAAAGTAAGGTAAGGAGGTGAACCTGTTTACAAAGGATTCTTTGTAACAGGAAAAATTTTGTGGCAAGCTTTAGTTAATGGTATCGCTGCAATGCTAAGTTTTTTTTATGATCTTACCGTGTCCTTAGGTATTCCCAGCTATGGACTTGCTATTATCTTTTTGACCTTAGTCATTAAAATCGTTCTCTATCCCCTTAGTTATAAACAAATGCATTCCATGAAGAAAATGCAAGAAATACAGCCTAAAGTAAAAGAACTGCAAGAAAAGTATAAGAAAAACCCGGAAAAAGCCAACCAGGCCATTATGGAGCTTTATAAAGAAAACAAAGTTAATCCTATGTCCGGCTGCTTGCCTTTGCTGATACAAATGCCTATTTTAATTGCTTTGTTCCAAGCCTTAAGGGATTTTGTTTATGTGGATCCTGCTGCCGCCAAGTTTTTATGGGTACCCCATTTAAAAGATCCAGATCCTTATTATATTATTCCAGTTTTGGTAGCCCTGACAACTTATCTCCAGTCAAGGGTTACTACGCCTGGCAGCGGAGACAATCCGGTCGCTGAACAGACACAAAAAATGATGCTTTACTTCATGCCGCTCTTTATCGGTTATATCAGTCTAAATTTCCCAGCTGGTTTGGGTATATACTGGACTTTCTTCAGTATTTTCGGAGCCCTGCAGCAATTGTACATTAATCGTCAACCGGCAATGCAAAAGGGGGAAATTGGTGGTAAATGAGAACTTTAGAAAAAACCGGCCGTACAGTGGAGGAAGCCCTTAATCAGGCTTTAGCAGAATTAAAGCTGAGTAAAGATGAAGTGGAAATAGAAATCTTAGAAGAACCTAATAAAGGGCTGTTTGGTATTTTTGGCAGCAAAAATGCCCGTATCAGAGTAACCGAAAAACCGGACCCGATTAGAACAGTAAAAAAATTCTATGAAAAAGTGACGGCCCAAATGGGAGTCAAATCAGAAATTCTTGTCAGCGAGGAAGAAGATTTTATTAAGATGACTTTAATTGGAGATAATCTGGGTATTCTCATTGGGCGCAGAGGAGAAACCCTTGATGCCTTACAGTACCTGGGAAATCTGGTAGCCAATAAGCATAATCTTATGGAACGCAAAAAAATTATCCTGGATGCTGAAGGATACCGCAAACGGAGAGAGGATACGCTGGTTAACCTGGCGGCAAGACTGGCCGAAAAAGTAAAGAGGACGGGTTATCGTGTGGTCTTAGAACCCATGAACCCACAGGAACGCAGGATCATTCACACAGCCCTTCAAAATGATAAAAGAGTGCAAACCTATAGTGAGGGAGAAGAACCATACCGTAAGGTCGTTATTACACTCCGTAAATAAAGGCAAGCATGGCTCCACATCAGCTTGGTTACCCTAAGACCAGGCTGATTTTTTTATTACCAACAGTAAAATATATTCTTTCCTTAATGTAATGTGTTGATTTCCGTCGTGATTAACAAAAAATAAATACTTTTTTACAAAAGGGCGGTAGAAAATATTTATGAGGGAATTGATTGGACAATACTAGAAATTAAGGTATAGTGGTGTGTGAGAGGTGAAGAAAGTTGATTAATGATACCATCGCTGCCATCACGACGGCCATGGGGGCTGCTAGTGTGGGCATTATCAGAATTTCAGGCAGTGAAGCGTGCGAAATTGCCGATAAAGTTTTTAGAGGTAAAAAAGTAAAAAGTTTAAAACAGAAAAAAACATATACAATTACTTATGGACATATTGTTGATGAAAAGGGTCTAGTTATAGACGAGGCCCTGGCTCTGGTTATGTGGAGCCCCCATAGTTTTACGGGAGAAGATGTAGTGGAATTACAATGCCACGGTGGCATGGTTATTTTAAGAAAAGTGCTTGAACTGGTAATAAAAGCAGGTGCAAGGTTGGCTGAACCCGGTGAGTTTTCTAAGCGTGCTTTTTTGAACGGGCGTCTAGACCTCTCTCAGGCTGAAGCCATTATGGATATGATCAATGCCATGACGGAGGAAGGGGCTCAGGCGGCTGTTGGCAACCTGCAGGGAGGTCTTTCCAATATTATCAGGGAATATCGGCAACAGATCTTAGAAATTATGGCCTATTTGGAAGCCGATATAGATTTTCCGGAGGAAGACTTTATGCGCTTATCGCCCAGGGAGTTGGGCATGCGTATCTCGCGTATCTTAGATGGAATTAACGATCTCCTGCAAAGCTTTCGCAGTGGACGTATCCTTCGTGAGGGTTTAAAGACGGTGTTAATCGGTAAGCCCAATGTAGGAAAATCCAGCCTGTTAAATGCTTTATTGAAAGTAAAAAGAGCCATTGTTACAGATATTCCCGGAACCACGCGGGATGTAATAGAAGAGTACTATAATTTAGGTGGCATACCTTTGATTCTTATGGACACAGCTGGAATCCGGGAAACAGAAGATATGGTGGAAAAGATCGGTATGGAGAAGACCAGGGAAGCTGTTCAAGAAGCGGATCTTATCCTTTATGTCTTAGACATTGTACAAGGTATTACGGAAGAAGATGAAGCTTTTATCCGGCAGTATCCTGCAGACAAAATCATTGTTTTGGCCAATAAAATTGACTTGATGAAAGAAGCATTAAGTGAGGAAAAGATCAAGGAGAAGGTGGCACCTTATAAAGTGCACTTTGTTTCAGCTAAAGAAGAAATTGGCCTAAAAGAGCTGGAAGAAGGAATTAAAAACATTTTCTTTGAAAATGGTTTTAATATTTCTAGCAAACCTCTCTTAAGCAATATAAGGCATAAAGATGCTTTAGAGAGAGCCAAAAAAGCACTGGAAAGTGCCTTCGGGGGTGTGGAAGAAAACCTTCCCTCTGATTTTATTTCTATTGATTTACGCAGTTCCTGGGAAAGCTTAGGGGAAATAACCGGGGAAACACTGGAAGAGAATATTATTGATCAAATCTTTTCTCAATTTTGTCTGGGGAAATGAATTAGTTGGTATAAAAATTGACGACGCTTCCCGTTTCCCGCTTCCCGACGCCCGAATTTTTTATCTTAAGCTTTATTTCCGGGTAGCAGGTAACGGGTAGCGACTACCGTTCACGGTTTACAGTTCACGAGTCCAGATAATGTTTTCTTTAAGATGGAGGTTTAAGAAGTATGACTTACGAGGCTGGAAGTTATGATTGTATTGTTGTGGGTGCGGGTCATGCCGGCTGCGAAGCCGCCCTGGCTGCTTCCCGTATGGGTTGTAAGACTTTGCTTGTTACCTTGAATATGGACAATATCGCCCTTATGCCCTGCAATCCTTCCATAGGCGGACCTGCTAAAGGGCATCTGGTTAGAGAAATTGATGCTCTGGGAGGAGAAATGGGAAGAAATATTGACGCGACCTATATTCAAATTCGTCTTTTGAATACGGGGAAAGGTCCGGCTGTTCATGCCCTGAGGGCTCAGGCTGATAAATATGCCTATCAGCGGAGAATGATTTATGTATTGCAGGGTCAGGATAATCTGGATGTGAAGCAGATATTGGTAGAAAAAATACTGGTCAGTGATGATAAAAGAGTAGAAGGAATTGTGACAAATACCGGTGCCATTTTCCGCTCCCCTACGGTTATTCTCTGCACCGGCACTTACCTGCGTGGCAAAATTATCGTAGGGGAGGTTAGTTACTGGGGGGGACCCAATAACCAGCATGCGGCCATGAATCTTTCCCAGAATCTCCGGGAGTTGGGAATAGAATTAGGTCGCTTCAAAACGGGAACTCCAGCCCGGGTTGACAGGCGGAGCATCGATTTTAGCCAGATGCTTATTCAACCGGGCGATGAGAAAGAACATTTTTTTTCCTTTTTGACAGAAAAAGGCACAGGTTATAACATTCCCTGCTATTTAGCCTATACCAATGAAAATACCCATGCCGTTATCAGAAATAATCTTCACAGATCACCCCTTTTTAGCGGTGTTATTAAGGGAACGGGTCCCCGTTATTGCCCGTCCATCGAAGACAAGGTGGTGAGATTTGCTGATAAAGACCGGCATCAGTTGTTTTTGGAACCTGAAGGAACAGGGACTTTTGAAATATATGTACAGGGCATGTCTTCAAGTCTGCCGGAAGAAGTGCAGCTACAGTTTTTACGAACCATTAAGGGCATGGAAAATGTGGAGATAATGCGGACTGGCTATGCCATTGAATATGATTATGTGGTCCCTACTCAGCTGGGACTCTCCCTGGAAATGAAACATATTAGAGGGCTCTTCTGTGCCGGGCAAATTAATGGTACCTCCGGTTATGAAGAAGCAGCGGCTCAGGGACTAATGGCCGGCATTAATGCGGCCCTGAAAGTAAAAGGTAAACCACCCTTTATTTTAAAACGTTCCGATGCCTATATTGGTGTCTTGATCGATGACCTGGTGACAAAAGGCACCAATGAGCCCTATCGCATGCTGACATCCCGGGCCGAATACCGTCTCATCCTCCGGCAGGACAATGCTGACCTGCGTTTAACAGAAAAAGGATGGGAGGTAGGACTGGTTAGCCCGGAGCGCTATGCTAAATTTAAGCGAAAGAAAGAACTGTTGGAAGCAGAAATGAAACGCTTAAGGGAAACCCCTGTTACTCCCGGCCAGCTGGAAATAACTAAATTACTGGAGGAAAAAGGAAGCTCTCCCCTGAGGCATGGGATTTATCTCTATGATTTATTAAAGAGAACGGAAATTAATTACCAGGATTTAATTAACGCCGGCCTGGGTGTTGAACTTCCTGAAGATGTCAAAGAACAAATTGATATCCAGATAAAATATGAAGGATATATTGCCAAACAGATGTCCCAGGTAGAACGTTTTGAAAAACTGGAGAACCGGATGATACCACCCGAGTTAGATTATTATCAGATTCATGGTTTATCCAATGAGGCCAAACAAAAACTTACCAACATCAGGCCAGCTTCCGTAGGCCAGGCTTCCCGCATCTCAGGTGTATCTCCTGCCGATGTTTCCGTTCTTTTAATTTACTTAGAACAGCGAAGACGACAAGGGGGACTTAAGAATGAATAAAGCTTTATTAAAAGAGCTGCTGGAAAAAATAGAAATATACCCTACAGTAGAACAATTGGAAAAATTTGCAGTTTTCCAGGAAGAATTAAGGGCATGGAATCAGAAATTCAACCTCACTGCTATTGAAGAAGATGAGGAGATCATCATCAAACACTTCTATGATTCCTTATTAGGAATGAAGATTAACGGATGGCAATCGCAAAAAAGCCTTCTTGATTTAGGCACGGGAGCAGGATTTCCCGGTATACCCCTTAAGATTATGAATCCAGAATTAAAGGTTACTCTGGTAGATTCTTTGCAAAAGCGTATTGGTTTTTTGGAACACATCATAAAAAAAATTCAGCTTACTGAGACGCAGGCTGTTCATGCCAGGGCGGAAGAACTGGGACAAAGCAAGGAGTACAGGGAAAAGTTTGATTATGTAGTTTCCAGAGCCGTTGCCAAATTGCCTGTCCTCACTGAATACTGTTTGCCCTTTGCTAAAGTGGGTGGTAAATTTATTGCTTACAAAGGGCCAGAAGGACAGGAAGAATATAAAAGTGCCATTCGGGCAGTTTTTGAGCTGGGTGGCCAACTTAGTGAGATAAAAGACTTTATCCTGCCAAATCAGGAGAGCAAAAGACTTCTTATCGTTATCAATAAAACTGCCTCAACCCCTGGCCGATTTCCAAGACGGCCGGGGATACCAGCCAAAAAGCCTCTGAATTAGGAAAGAAATAAGGAAGGTCTCTGAATTTATTATGGAAAAAAAAGTAAATATCAGCAGGAGATTTGGCAAATAAGCCGAATATCATAGATATAGGAGGAAAGGGGGTCGTTCTTGTGGTGAGGGAATCTCTTACAAAGTTTCTAGGAATAAATAGCAATAATATAGAAGAAAAAAATGACCAGGTACGGGAAATCAGTATATCCAGTATAAAGGCCAATCCCTTCCAGCCCAGAAAGTTTTTTGATCCTGTTCAGTTGGAAGATCTGGCCAAATCCATTAAGGAATACGGCGTTATTCAACCTATTATTGTCCGGCGTGTGGACAACCATTATGAACTGGTTGCCGGAGAAAGGCGTTTGCGTGCTTCCCAAAGTATTGGTAAAAAGACTATCCCTGCCATCATCCGTGATTTAAGCGACCGGGAAATTGCGGAAATGGCACTGATTGAGAATCTGCAAAGGGAGGATCTCAACTTTTTTGAGGAAGCCGAAGGTTATCACCGGTTAATCCAGGATTTTGGTCTTACCCAGGAGGAAATTGCAAAAAGAGTTGGTAAAAGTCAGTCTACTATTGCTAATAAATTAAGGCTTTTAAAGCTCCCCGAAATGGTAAGGAAAAATATTTCCACAGAAGTAATTACAGAAAGACATGCCCGGGCCCTGCTCAAGCTTCCTGATCCTGCATTACAATTAGCGGCCTTAAAAGAGATATATGAAAAAGAGTTGAATGTAAGGGAAACCGATGCTTTGGTTGAAAAAATTCTCGAGGATAAGAATATAGCCAGTGCACCTACGGAAAGAGGACAAAAAATTGTCCGGATTTTTAAAGATATGCGGATTTATTTAAATACCATACGTACCGCAGTTACAACTATCCAGGAAGCAGGTTTGGCTGCCAAGATGACAGAAAAAAACCACGAAGATTACATTGAAGTGATTATTAAAATTCCTAAAATAAAAAATTAAGATAAATTAAGGGGTAAATGTTTCACGTGAAACACTTATCCCTTATTATTTTGAAAATCCAAAAACTTGATATACAAGGATTTTAAACCATAGAAAAAGGAGTGTCTCCCGTAAAGTCTTAACCACGCTCCCCGACTTCCGCTTCCCGATGCCCAAAATATATTATCGGGCAGCAGGGAACGGGCAGCGGATAGCGACTTTTATCATTGGTTTTGCTTTGTTGGCAGGAGGGTTCAATAGAAAACAAACATACGTTCCTATATTAATAGATGATATATTTAAAGAAAAAACAGCTCCCAAGATAAATACCTTTTATAAGGGGATGATTTAAACTGGAGCTAATTATGCACGTCTAAAGAGGGGTAAGATTTGTGAAAAATAATACATTTCTTCATTATATAAAAATAAGTAAAGTTAAGAAGGAAGCATGAAAGATATGTGGAAATATGAAAAGCAATAAAAAACTTGAGGTGAAAAAATGGGTAAAGTTCTTGTTATTGCCAATCAAAAAGGCGGTGTTGCCAAAACAACTACAGCCATTAACCTTGGTGCCTGCCTGGCTGTTTTAGGTAAGAAAGTACTTATCATTGATGTTGACCCCCAGGGTAATGCTACCAGTGGCCTGGGCATCAACATAACCAGTACAGGTCGTTGCATTTATGATTGTCTTATTAATGGTATGCCAATAAAAAGTATCATACTTGCCACTCAGGTTGATAATCTTTTTATTGCACCTGCTACCATACAGCTGGCGGGAGCTGAGGTAGAGTTAGTTTCCGCCATTTCCAGGGAAATGAAATTAAAAAAAGCTATTGCCCCCGTCAAAGCGGATTATGATTACATTATTATTGACTGTCCTCCTTCTTTAGGTTTACTGACCCTTAATGCCATGACGGCTGCAGACAGTGTGCTTATTCCTATTCAATGTGAGTATTATGCTTTGGAAGGTTTAAGTCAGTTAATGAATACGATCATTCTGGTAAAAAAGCATTTAAATCCGGAATTAAAAATTGAGGGAACCGTATTAACCATGTTTGATGCCCGTACCAATTTATCAATACAGGTGGTAGATGAAGTGAAAGCTCGACCCGAACTAAAGATGTTCAGTTCCATTATTCCTCGCAATGTACGGCTAAGTGAGGCGCCCAGTCATGGCATGCCTATTATTCTTTATGATCCTAAGTCCAAAGGTGCCGAACAATACCAAGAACTTGCTAAAGAGGTGATAGAACGTGAGTAGAAAAGGTTTGGGAAAAGGACTTTCTGCTCTGATACCCAGTTCTCCTGAATTGATATCTTCTGATGAACCTGTGCTGGAAGTTGAAGTTCATAAAATCAAACCTAACTCTTTTCAGCCCCGGAGAAAATTTGATGAAGAAAAGTTAAATGAACTGGCGGAGTCAATTAAGGAACATGGTGTTGTACAACCTGTGGTAATAAGACCTGCAGGGTCTGGGAAATACGAACTGGTAGTAGGAGAAAGAAGACTAAGGGCCTGCCAGCGTTTAGGTTTACTAAAGATACCTGCCGTCGTGAAGGAATTCAGTGATGCACAGATGATGGAAATTGCTCTGGTAGAGAATATACAAAGGCAAGATCTCAATCCTGTGGAAGAAGCTTTAGCCTATAAACGATTAATGGAGGAATTTAAACTCACTCAGGAACAGGTTTCACAGAAAGTTTCCAAAAGCAGACCCTTTATTGCGAACATGGTCCGGCTCCTTAACCTACCCGATCCTATTCTGGATAAGCTGTCTTCGGGCCAATTGACGGTAGGACATGCCAGGCCCTTACTGGCTATTAACAGCGAGGAACTGCAAATCAAAATTGCCCAAGAAATATGTGATAAAAATCTCTCTGTACGGGACACAGAAAACCTGGTCAAAAGAACTGTGGAGGAGGAAAATAGAAGGGTTGAAAAGGAAAAGATCCAGAGTGAGCATAAACTTTCTCCCATTATGCTGGATATTGAAGCAAAATTAAGAAGTCTATTGGGCACCAAAGTAAAAATAAAAGATCAGGGGGAAAGAGGAAAAATAGAAATTGATTACTACAGTACCGAGGATCTGGAAAGAATCGTGGCCCTGGTATTACAGGAAGAAAATATTTAACTTTTGGGTCGCCCAGTTTCTAACATCTCGATGGTAAAAACCGCTTTCGCTTTTTTGTATAAATATTAATAGGAAATGTTTCACGTGGAACATTCCCTATTAATATTATATTAGTGATTAATATCACTATATAACCCGCAGACGAAGCTTATAAATAAAAAGCAGAAAGAGAAATGATATAAATTATAATTATAATCTAAAAACTCACAATCTACTATAAATCTACATTATTTTCCGTCTTGGGTTGCTCCGGGAAAGGTGGTATGATAGAGATAACGAAAGCTAAACCTTGTTATATCTGAATACGAAGAAAATTGTTTCACGTGGAACAAGGGAATTTCAAAAATGTTCCACAAAGTTGCCAATAGTACTAGAGGGAAATAGTACTTTAGTACAATTGACAATTTTTTATAAAATGAGATAAAATCGTACCGTCTACCAATCTATCGCCCTTGCAAAAGGGCTAATTAGTTGATTGTAAATGTGAAGACTATCACATATTTTCCTAATATTATAAACGATTTAGTAAGGAGGAATGTAACAATGTGTTGCCAATGCCAGTGCAATGCAGGTAATGAACCAGGAATTTACACCATCATTGACCAGATTATTGAGAAGTACAAAGGTCAGGCGGGGTCTCTGATTCCTGTATTGCACCAAACCCAGCAGGCCATCGGTTATCTCCCTGAAAACGTCCAGGCTTACATTGCAGAAAAGCTGGGTATTCCTCTTAGTGAGGTCTATGGTGTAGTAAGTTTTTATGCCCTTTTTTCCACGGTGCCTAAAGGTAAATATAAAATCAGTGTTTGTTTAGGTACTGCTTGTTATGTTAAGGGTGCCGGCGATATTCTGGCGGAATTCGAAAAACAGTTAAATATTAAAGTGGGTGAAACTACAAAAGATGGAATGTTTACCTTAGAAGCATGCCGGTGTCTGGGTGCCTGCGGTTTGGCACCTGTCCTGACCGTTAATGATAATGTTCATGGTCGGCTGACGGTTCAGGACGTAGCGGATATAGTTAAAAAATATGTTGAAAGTAAGTGAAAGGGGGAACCTGAATGCGGTCTTTGGATGACTTAAAAGTCATTAAAGAAAAGGCAGAAAAGGCAATTGCAGTTCGCGAAAATACGGGAGCGCCTACAATTACCGTAGCTATGGGTACTTGCGGTATTTCCAACGGCGCCCGGGAGGTACTCAACGCGGTCATTGAGGAGCTTAATACCCGTGGTCTTTCTAATGTCCATGTGACTCAGACAGGATGCCCTGGACTCTGCCACAAGGAGCCTATTGTAACTGTTACAGTTCCCGGAAAAAATCCCTATATGTATGGGAAGGTAACCCCGGAGAATGTGAAAAAGATCATCGTGCAGCATATTGTCAATAACCAGCCGGTAACTGAGTGGTTAGTGAATTTGGAAGAATAGGCCGGTCAGGCGTAGGATAAGGAGGAGTTTTCATGGAATTTTATCGTTCCCACGTATTGGTTTGTGCCGGTACTGGGTGTACTTCTTCGGACAGTCAGCTGGTAAGAAAGGAACTTCTTAAGCAATTAGCACAAAAAGGCTTAGATAAAGAAATAAAAGTAGTGGAAACAGGGTGTTTTGGTTTCTGTAATTTGGGTCCCATTATGGTGGTCTATCCAGAGGGAACTTTTTACTGTCAGGTTAAGCCCCAGGATGTTAATGAAATTGTTGAAGAACATTTTATGAAAGGGCGTCCTGTACAGCGGCTTTTATACCATGAACCTGATAAGGAAGCCAGAACCCTGGAATTCGATAATATTGAGTTCTTTAGACACCAGAAAAGGGTTGCCCTGGCGAACTGCGGCCATATTAACCCCGAGGTTATCGAGGAGTATATTGCCCGGGATGGCTATTTTGCTCTGGCCAAGGTGCTCCATGAGATGACTCCTCAAGAGGTAATTGAAGAAATTAAAAAATCAGGCCTAAGAGGCCGTGGAGGCGGAGGGTTCCCCACTGGCCTGAAATGGGAATTTGCCAGCAAATCCAAAGAGGACCAGAAATATGTGGTTTGTAACGCCGATGAAGGGGACCCCGGGGCTTTTATGGACAGGAGTGTCCTGGAGGGTGACCCCCATGCTGTTTTAGAAGCCATGGCTATCGCCGGTTACGCCATCGGCGCCAACCAGGGATATATTTATGTGCGGGCCGAATATCCCATTGCCGTAGAACGGCTGCAGACGGCCATTAAACAAGCCCGTGAGCTGGGCCTTTTAGGGAAAAACATCTTTGGTAAAGGTTTTGATTTCGATATTGATATTCGTTTAGGTGCCGGAGCTTTTGTCTGTGGTGAAGAGACGGCGCTCTTGACTTCCATTGAAGGACGGAGAGGTGAACCCAGGCCAAGGCCGCCTTTCCCTGCAGTGGCCGGTCTTTGGGGGAAGCCAACCATCATTAATAACGTAGAGACTTTTGCCAACGTGCCCCATATCATACGCAAGGGCTGGGAATGGTTTGCTTCCATGGGTACGGAGAAGAGCAAAGGGACCAAAGTATTTGCCCTTGCCGGAAAAATCAATAACACGGGACTTATTGAAGTTCCCATGGGTACCACGCTAAGAACCATCATTTACGACATTGGCGGAGGAATACCGAAAGGTAAGAAATTCAAGGCAGCCCAGACAGGTGGACCTTCCGGGGGCTGTATCCCTGCCGATCTTCTCGATATTGAAATCGATTATGATAACCTGACAGCTATTGGTTCCATGATGGGTTCCGGGGGGCTCATTGTCATGGACGAAGATAACTGTATGGTAGACATTGCCCGCTTCTTTCTGGAATTTACCCAGGATGAATCCTGCGGTAAGTGTCCTCCCTGCCGCATTGGAACCAAGCGGATGCTAGAAATACTTACCAAAATAACCGAAGGAAAAGGGACCCCTGAGGACTTAGCCAACCTGGAAACCTTAGCTAAGACCATAAAAAATGCTTCCCTGTGCGGTCTGGGTCAGACAGCCCCTAACCCGGTGTTAAGCACTTTACGGTATTTCCGTCATGAATACGAAGCCCACATCTACGACAAGAAGTGTCCTGCCCGGGTATGTCAAGCCCTCTTAACTTATAAGATCCTGGCTGAGAAATGCCGCGGCTGCGGTCTCTGCGCACGGAACTGTCCTGTTAACGCTATCAGTGGTAAGGTTAAAGAACCTTATGTCATTGATGCTGAGAAGTGTATTAAGTGTGGTGCCTGCTTAGAGAAATGTAAATTTGCGGCCGTTATCAAAGAGTAGAGGCCCATACCAAATAGAGTCGAGGAGTGTGACTATTGATGGAAATGGTAACCTTAACAATCGACGGCCAAGTGGTGCGGGTTCCTGCAGGTACCACAGTGCTTGAAGCTGCACAACAGGCCGGGATAGATATACCTACTCTCTGTTATTTGAAAGAAATCAATAAAATCGGTGCCTGCCGTGTCTGCCTTGTAGAAGTCAAAGGGGCCAGGGGTTTACAGGCATCCTGTGTTTATCCCGTTGCCGAAGGGATGGAAGTGAAGACCAATACACCGGTTATTAGAGAAGCCAGAAAGGCTGTGGTAGAGTTAATACTTTCCAATCACCCCATGGAATGTTTAACCTGTAACAGGAGCACCAATTGTGAACTCCAGGCCTTAGCCAAGAAACTGGGGATTAAAGATATTCGCTTTAAGGGGGCTAACACCGCTTTTGAACCTGATCTTTCCTCCCCTTCCATTGAGAGAATTCCCGAAAAATGTATCCTTTGCCGCCGCTGTGTAGCCGTTTGTAATCAGGTACAGGGTGTGGGTGTTTTGGGTTTAACGGAAAGAGGTTTTGAGAGCCTGGTAGCGCCACCTTTTCACAGAACTCTCAATGAAGTAAACTGTACATTCTGCGGGCAGTGCATTAATGTTTGTCCTGTAGGTGCGCTCCGGGAAAAAGACCATACCCAGAGAGTATGGGAAGCTCTCAATGATCCGGATAAACATGTTATTGTACAAACAGCGCCTGCTGTCAGAGTTGCCCTGGGAGAAGAATTTGGTTATCCCATAGGAACTTCCGTAACGAAAAAGATGGTGGCGGCATTAAGACGTCTGGGCTTTGATAAAGTCTTTGACACTGACTTCACCGCTGACCTGACCATTCTGGAAGAGGGAAGTGAGCTTTTAGAGCGTGTGAAGGAAGGGGGTAAGCTACCTCTGATTACCTCTTGCAGCCCCGGCTGGGTTAAGTATTGTGAACACCATTACCCGGAATTCCTTGATAATCTTTCTACAGCCAAGTCCCCCCAGCAAATGTTCGGGGCCCTGGCCAAAACCTACTATGCAGAAAAGGCTGGTATTAATCCGGCGAAGATATTCTCTGTTTCGGTTATGCCCTGTACAGCGAAAAAATTTGAATGCAGCCGTCCGGAACTGCAGGACAGCGGTTTCCCTGATGTAGATGCAGTGCTTACTACCCGTGAATTGGCAGATATGATTAAGGAGGCAGGCATTGACTTTAGATCTTTACCTGAAGAAGAGTATGATTTGCCTATGGGCATAACTACCGGTGCAGGTTTAATTTTCGGTGCTACCGGCGGCGTCATGGAAGCAGCCTTAAGAACCGTCTATGAGTTTGTCACCGGAAAAACTTTGGAAAAAGTCGACTTTGTAGCTGTACGTGGGATAGAGGGGATTAAAGAAGCGAGTATCGAGATTCCTCCTTTAGGTACAGTGAAAGTTGCCGTAGCCCATGGTTTAAATAACGCCCGTAAACTATTAGAAAAAGTAAAAGCCGGGGAAGCGGACTACCACTTTATTGAAATCATGGCCTGTCCCGGCGGCTGTGTGGGCGGTGGAGGGCAGCCTATCGTGAGCGCCCCCGAACGGATGAAACTTAGCGAGGATTATCGTGTTTTACGGGCGCGTGCCATTTACCAGGAAGACAGGGAGATGCCCTTGAGAAAATCCCATGATAACCCCGCTGTGAAGGCTCTCTACGAAGAATATCTGGGTAAACCCCTGAGCCATAAATCTCACCATCTCCTGCATACACACTATATAAAGAGACCCAAGTATGTGGCTCTGATGGCGCAAGAAGAGTGTTACAGTGAAAAAGAAGCTGCCTGCTGTGAGGAAAAAGAATAAAATGTATGAAGAAACTGCAAGGGAATACCTTGCGGTTTCGTTTTTTTAGGGTTCTTTTTAAAGCTTTGCCGCATAATTGCCATTAAACTGCCAAAGCTAATAGATATAATTACCCGTATTGGGGAGGTAAAGTATGGAACGGTTTTTTTGGTTATTGTTTACGACAGTAATGTTTGCCGGGATGTTTTTCTTCGTTCCTGTCAGGAAAATTAGAGAATATTTCTCCTTTGGCCTATTTTTTGGGTTTTTTCTGGCTCTTTCAATCATGTTTGTGGGAGAAACACTTTTTCAACTTTGGGATATAAAAGAGCCGTTAATTCCTATTGCCGGCTTTAGTTTTTTTGTGGCTTTCGACTGGATTCCCCCGGTCATTGTGTTTACCCATTATATTCGCTATTACAGTCACAGCTGGTACTCTTTAGGTTTTTACATAGTGATATTTGCTCTGGCCACGACAGTTGTCAACCTTATTCTCAAGTATTACGGGTATTGGGTGGATTTACGCTGGAATCCCTTTTTAACGTTTCTTTTAGCTCTAACCACTCATATTACTATGGCAACATATTTACTATTACGTGGTTACATACCCCGTCCCGGGAAAATCATTTAGGCCCTAACGGGGCCTTTTCATTTAACAAAAAATTGAGTGAGTTAGACTTAATAAAGCTGTCTGGGACTCTGTTCACAGCAATGTTCAGTAAGTTATAATAAAGTGAAATGAATAATAAGGAGATAGGAGTAAAAATGGCAGGGACTATAGTTAATGCTGGAGCGATCATTTTAGGAGCAGTCATAGGTTTGTTTTTACGTACGGGGATACCCCAGCGGTACAAGGATATCATCATGCAGGGACTGGGCCTGTCTGTTATTTTGATAGGATTAAAAATGGCTTTTAAAACCAATAATGAGCTGCTCGTCATTCTCAGCCTGGTCATTGGGGCTATTATTGGGGAGGCTCTGGAGATAGACCGCTTCCTGGAGTCTTTAGGACAAAAACTTCAAAGCATGATTGGCTCCCGGGAAGGGGAGTTTGTACGGGGTTTTGTTTCCACCAGCCTGATTTACTGTGTAGGGGCTATGGCCATTATGGGGCCTATTGAGAGCGGCCTCACCGGACAGCATAAGATCCTTTATGTGAAATCGGCCCTGGACGGAATTTCGGCTATCATTTTTTCTTCCACTATGGGCCTGGGGGTGGCCTTTTCTGCTTTACCCGTTCTAGTTTATCAGGGAAGTATAACCCTCCTGGCTGGAGCGGTAAAAGTTTTGTTAACGGAAAAAATCATAGCGGAGTTAACAGCCACGGGAGGAATATTGATTTTAGCCATTGGCTTTAATATCTTGGGCATTAAGCAGATTAAGGTGGCCAACTTGTTGCCGGCAGTACTGATAGTGGTTATTCTCACCAGTATTATAGTTAGGTTATTTCCAGGCCTAATTTAGAAAAAGGAGACAGATTATGCACGATTTATTAACTCCTTATCTTAGTCTCGACATTGATATTCTGGAAAATAATATCCGTACCATGGCGCAAAAAGCGAAGGAAAAAAGCGTAAAATTGCGTCCCCATATCAAGGCCCATAAAATGCCGCAGATTGCTCTTCGTCAAATGGAGGCGGGGGCTGTAGGTGTTACTGTGGCTACTTTAGGTGAAGCGGAAGTGATGATAGAGGCAGGAATCAAAGATATTTTTGTGGCTTACCAGATTGTAGGGAAAGAAAAAATCCTCCGCCTCCTGGACCTGGCTCAAAAGGCCGGGATTACGGTGGCTGTTGATAACAAAATAAATGCTGCAGAGTTAAATGAGTGGGCGGGGAAAAGGAATATACTGCTCCCCGTGATGATTGAAATAGATACGGGCTTGCGCCGCTGTGGGCTCCTGCCTGGCCCCCATGTGATAGATTTTGTGAAAGAGCTGCAAGAATTTTCTCACCTTGAGGTTCGTGGCCTTTTTACCCATGCCGGGCATGCCTATGGATCTAATTCTGAGCATATACCACAAATCGGCATGGAGGAAGGACGGCAAATGGTGGAACTGGCCAGGTCTCTTAAGGATATTGGCCTGGAAGGATTGGAAATTTCCGTAGGGTCCACACCAACGGCACTTTATAATCTCCAGGTGCCTGGGGTTACCGAGATAAGACCTGGCAATTACGTTTTTTATGATGCTATCCAGGTGGGCCTAAGAACTGCCAGGATTGAACAGTGTGCTTTACAGGTGGTATCAATGGTGATTAGCAGGCCGGCAAAAGACAGGCTGGTCATTGATGCGGGGAGCAAGACTTTTGCCCTGGATAAAGGGGCCCATGGTATGTCGGTAGTACAGGGTTTTGGTATTATTCGGGGATATCCCCATTTACTCCTGGAAAGACTTTCCGAGGAACATGGCATTATTAAAGTTACTGGCGAAGGCCCCTTGCCGGAGTTAGGAGAAAAACTGTACATTGTCCCCAATCATGCCTGTACAGCCGTTAATTTAGCCAATGAAGTGGTGGTATTGAAAAACGGCTTACCCTATGACAAATGGACGGTGGCAGCACGGGGCCTGGTACAATAAAAATTCAAGTTATTTTAAGGAGGATGAGTTGTTTGGAGGCACTGCTCAACTGGGTATCCCAGAATTATTCACTGATAGCCCTTGGATTATTGGGGTCTTTTGCGTTGGGCATGATTATTTTTTTAGTAGTGATTATCCGGCTTAATAAACTGGCCAAACAGTATAAAACCCTGATGCGAGGGGTAGAAGGGAAAAATCTTGAGGAATTAATGTGGAATAACGCCAAAACCCTGGAACAGGTTCTTTTTAAATTGGAGATTCAGGAAGACAGACTGTGTACCGTGGAAACCATGGCCAAGAATAGTGTACAAAAGGTGGGCATTGTCCGTTTCAATGCTTTCCGGGATATGGGCGGAGACTTAAGCTATGCTATAGCCCTATTAAACAGTCAGGGAGACGGTGTTGTCCTCAGCAGTATCTATGGGCGCGATGATGCCCGTACTTATGCAAAACCTGTAAAAGGAGGAAAATCTTCTTACCAGCTTTCCCAGGAAGAAGAGGAGGCCATTCTTCGTGCGGCCAGAGATGAAAGATAACAAAGAAAAATTGGTTTGCAAGAGCCGGAGCGAAGATGAAGCCATAGTTGCCCTTTGTGACAGTGGTGGAAATAAAATTAGAGTAAAAGTGCTTATTCTGGGGAAGGATTTATGATTGGAATGTCGAATAAACTCATTGGTGTTACTGCCCAATTTTGGAACTACTAACCCCAGGAGGCAGGTTGGCAGATGCTAAAGTTTAACATCGCAGCTTTATTTAAGAATGCTGGGATTTTCAAGAAAAGGCAAGTAAAAGAGAAAAAGAAAAAGCCATCTTCCCTGACTATGATGATTATTCCCAATTCCCACGGAACAACAGTGAAAAGTTATACTGTTCCTATGTGGCTTGTCAAATGCTGTGTTACCGTGAGTGTGGTATGTATTTTAATCGTGGGGTATTTTGTCACGGGATATTTTTATCTCTACTATGTAGCAAGGGAAAACCAGGAACTAAAAGAAATTAATATGGCCCAGGCTAAGGAAATCAATGAATTAAAAGGAATAACAGGGGATATGGCCCAGAAACTCCAGGCTTTAATTAAGCTTGACTCCGAGATTAGGGCCAAAGTAGGACTCACCAAAGGGATAAAAGAGGAAAAAGCTGTTAGGGTGCTGGAGAGTTCCAGAACTTTTGACCGTTACCAGTTTATGACCATGGGACTGGGTGGTCTGGGGCTAAATCATCCCCAGATACCACAAAATGCCATGGTGCCTTACACAACTGAAATACCCGTCGATGCTGGTTTGACAGCTGATAATAAAGGGCAGGATTTAGAACAGCATGAAGTCATGGAACTGCCTGCTCTTGAAGGGGAAATTGATACCCTGGAAGAACTGAAGGAACAGCTGGCCCGGATGGATGCCCTCCTCACCCAGCAGGCAGAAAATATGGATAAACTTAAAAATGATGTGGAGAAACGATTGGCCTATGAAAATGCCCGGCCTACTGCCTGGCCTATGATGGGGCGTTTGACCTCCCCCTTTGGCTGGCGGAAGAATCCTTATTCCCGGCGGGGCAGCGAGTTTCACCTGGGTATAGATCTGGCTGGACCCTACGGTACTCCCATCCGGGCTGCGGCCGATGGAGTAGTCACTTTTGCCGGTTGGAAAGCTGCCTGGGGTAAAAATATTATTATCTCTCATGGCTATGGCTATGTTACCCAATATGCCCACAATTCGTCTCTCCTGGTGAAAGAAGGAGATAAGGTTAAGAAAGGGCAGATTATTGCCCGCCTGGGAAGTACAGGCCGGAGTACCGGTCCCCACCTCCATTTTGGTGTGGCTAAAAACGGTAAATGGATAAATCCACTGAACGAATTGAAGCATTAACGCAGGAGAGTGAAAACATGTTTGGGAAAAAGTCGGTAGAAGCGCCTGCCAATTTTGAAAAAGTTGATACCTTGATAGGCAAAGATACACATTTTCAGGGTGTGATTACAGCTACCGGTACTGTGCGCATCGATGGTTCCTATCAGGGAGAAATAAAAACAAAAGGCGATTTGGTCATAGGCGAAAGCGGACGCGTAGAAGCCCATGTAGAAGGACGTAATGTTCTGGTAGGAGGATACCTGAAGGGAAACATCATCGCTTCGGGTAAAGTAGACATTTCCCCCACTGGCAAAGTCTTTGGTGATATGAAGGTCAAGAACTTAATTATCGAAGAAGGGGCCGTGTTTAAAGGCAACTGCCTGATGGAAAAAGAAGAAGAAAAAATTCTTGCGAAAGACAGCGCAGCAAAATAAAGTGAAAAAGCCCTTATCTAGTAGTCCGTCCTACTGGAAAGGGCTTTTAATTTATAAGGGAAAGTCGAGTGGAAGATTGTGAAAATTAGGTGTATTGTAAATCCCTGGGCAGGAAAAGGTAGAACCCGTCAGGTTTGGAACGGTTTAGAAAAAACCTTAGTCAACAGTTTCCCTCAATTAGATGTTGTGTTCACCCAGGAAAGAGGTCATGCTACGGTATTGGCTAAGGAGGCCACTACCTCCGGTTATAATCTTGTAGTAGCTGTCGGTGGTGATGGCACAATCCACGAAGTAACTAACGGGCTGGCCGGTAGTGAGACGGCCCTGGCTGTCATTCCTGCGGGAACGGGAAATGATTTAGTCAGAAGCTTATTGATTCCTAATGATCCCTTGGAAGCTGCTGCCCTTATCTCGCAGGGAAAAATCATTAAAATTGACCTGGGGCTGGTTAACGACAAATATTTTATCAATATGGCCGGACTGGGTTTTGATGCTGCTGTGGCCCAGCGAATCAATGCAAAGAAATTGTATGGGGGGACCATAGCTTATCTGTGGGCTATTTTGTGTACCCTTTTTACTTATCAAGCCCTGGACCTGGAAATAACTATAGACGGCGAAGTGCGCCGGGAAAAAGTAACGTTGATTGCCATTGCCAATGCCCAGTACGTGGGTGGCGGGCTCAAAATGGCCCCCTATGCAGACTTAAGAGACGGCCTTTTGGATGTTTGCATTATTAAAGAAGCGACAAGATGGGAAATATTACAAACTCTACCTTCTTTATTTACCGGCGGTCACAAAGATCATGAAAAGTGTATCATGTTAAAGGCCAGGGAAGTGATGTTAAAGCCCCTAAATCCCAGGCAGAAGTTTTTTTGCCATGCTGAAGGTGAAATTTTTGCAGGCTTTCCTTTACATTTTTGTATTGTACCTGCTGCTTTAAGGATTGTAGTGCCTCCGGAGTATAACAATTCCTCATTTCACGAATAATAAGACGTGAGATAATTTACGGAGGTGAAAATCTTGCAGAATAAAACAATTGCCGTAGAAGGCGGACTAACTCACGTGAAACAGGCTTTAGAACAGGCAGGCTTTACAACGGTGGCCATGGACCAGCAAGGGAACCAGGGTGACTGGCGCAACGCTTCAATGATCGTGGTAAGTGGGATGAATGATAACCTCATGGGCATACAGGATATAGGCACCAAGGCTCCGGTCATAAGCGCAGCAGGATTGACAGCAGAAGAGGTTGTGCGTATTGCAAAAGAAAGATTGCATTAGGAACGAGGGCACATTTGCGTGCCCTTGTTTTATTTGGCCTGAAGCTGTCTGCCGGTAGTCTCAAGTTTACGTAAGCCTAAAAAGATACTATTGGCAATCACATGAGACATCTTATAGACAAGACTGAGGCGTGTGTTCTGTAGGACTTGGAATTCCATAAAACCTCCCACATTGACAATACCGGAAAAACTGAAATCTCCCACTTCCGGCAAATCCTTGTGAACACCGGCCCCCGGCCTAAGGGGCTTATCATCTGCTAAAATGGTGCCTACATTAATGGCTTGCCCCAAACAAGCGTCTATAGCAATAACAGGATGACCGGTCCAGTTTTTTCTAATCAAATTTATATATTCTTGCAGGTTAGTGGCGTGAACAGGTTCATCAAGGGTTCCGTACACTGGTATACTGCTGCCTCTCAAAAGGGTGGCCAGGCGCATGCCCGTGAGAGGGCCTAAACTATCACCAGTGGAACGGTCGGTTCCGATACATAAAATGACAGGGCTGTTGTTTAAAAAATTGCCCTCCTGTAAAAAACGGGCTAGGAAATCCGAGAGCTTTGTAACAGCCAGTGGTTCTTCCATGTGTACTCTCAGGCTTTCCCTTGGCTGGGAAGAATCCGGGCTTTTCTTAAAGAACTGGGATAGGTTTACCATAAACCACCTCCGGGAAGTTGGTCTATGGTAGTATGGGTAAAATAGGGAGTTTTATGCAGGAGTCTTTTAATAATCTAGTGGATAAACTGACCTGCCGGTACATAGATATTAATAAATACCCAAAGAGCGGAGGAGTTTATGCACAAAAACCGGCAGGATTTGACCTGGCAGATCGCTTTTACCTATATGGGGGCCATTGTGGGGGCGGGGTTTGCTTCGGGGCAAGAGTTGTTAAAGTTTTTTGTCGTGTTTGGAGTACAGGGTTTAGCCGGAACTTTATTCGCAGGCTTAATGTTTGCTTTCCTGGGCTGGTTAATCCTGAAAACAGTGGTTCGGGAAAGGATGCAGGACTATCATCATTATCTCACCTATCTCTTCGGCAAGAAAATATCCTTCTGGGTTGATATTATCCTGGGTCTTTATTTGTGCCTGGGCTTAGCGGTGATGCTGGTGGCCAGCGGCAGTCTCTTCAGAGAACTTTATGGGTGGCCCTTATGGGGAGGTTTTACCCTCACGGCGGTAATTGTCTATATTGCCCAGCTGATGGGTGCGGAGGGAATACTCTGGCTCAATACAGCTCTCATACCTGGGTTAATCTTGATGGGCCTGGGTGTTTCCGGTGTTTACATCAGTCGTTCCGGTCTGGAGGTGGAAGCTGTCAGGTCAGGTGTTAACCTGGTAGGCGATAACTGGTTACTGGCAACTTTGTTATATGTAGCGTATAATCTTGTTACAGGCGTTGTGATTTTATCCTCCCTGGGGCATACCGCTTCGGCAGGCGGAACAAAGGGTGTGATCCTGGGCGGGCTTGGTCTGGGAATTATGGCCGGAGTAATGAGTCTGGCTCTTTCCCTGGCGGGAGGGATCATAGCCGGTCAGGATATACCCATGTTAATACTGGCCAGCCGTTTGCATCCCGCCGCAGGCTGGGTTTATTCCCTGGCCCTGTGGTTTGCTCTTCTTACTACGGCTCTATGTGATGGATACGGTCTTCTCCAGCGCTTGAGGATCATCTTCCCATATCCCAGATATATTACGGCTTTCTTAATACTGCTTCCAACTATTCCTTTTATCGGCTGGCGTTTCGCCAGTGTGGTCGGTATAGTTTATCCTTTACTGGGCTATCTGGGGTTGGTACTTTTGGCAGCCATTATATACCGGGGTTTATCCTGGCGTAAAATAACGGGCAAAAGGAGGTAACTTCTTGGCAAACGTCATCATCGGTACTGCGGGGCATATCGACCATGGTAAAACCACACTGGTCAGGGCCCTGACGGGCATTGATACGGACCGGCTGAAAGAGGAGAAACTGCGGGGTATTACCATAGAGTTGGGTTTTGCCCATCTTACCCTGCCCGACGGGCAGAGGGTGGCCATTGTGGATGTGCCGGGACATGAGCGCTTTATCAAAAATATGCTGGCGGGCGCTGCCGGTATTGATATAGCCATGCTGGTGATAGCCGGGGATGAGGGTGTTATGCCCCAGACCCGGGAGCATCTTGATATTATCAGTCTATTAGAAGTAAAAAGGCTTATTGTGGTTATTACTAAAATTGATCTGGCCGAACCTGAGCTGTTGGATCTGGTTGAGGAAGAGATATGGGAATTATTAAAAGAAACACCTTTTCACCGTTCACCGGTAGTCAGGGTTTCAGCCCATACAGGACAAGGTCTTGAGGAACTTATCCGTCTCCTGGCAGAAATTAGTGCCTCCTGCCCAACCCGGGAGAAAGCAGGAATAGCCCGCCTGCCTGTGGACAGGGTATTTACGGTACAGGGCTTTGGGACAGTGGTTACAGGCACGCTTTTTAACGGTGAAATCACAGTAGGGGATAACCTGGAGGTAGCCAGCAAAGGGCTAAAGGTGCGTATCAGAAATCTCCAGGTACATAACCAGCACATGGACAAAGCCGTGGCAGGGCAGAGGGTGGCTGTAAACCTAGCCGGCGTTGATGCCAAAGACCTGGAGCGAGGAGATGTCCTGACCGAGCCGTGGTGGTTCAAGCCCACTAACCGCATCGATGTATCCTGTCACCTTTTAAAAAGCGCCCCCTGGAGTTTAAAGAACATGACCAGAATACGTTTTTACCAGGGCACCAAAGAAGCTTTGGGGCGTGTTATCTTGTTAGGGCGGGAAGAATTGCAGCCGGGAGAAAAGGGGTTTCTCCAGATTGTCCTAGAGGAACCGGTGGTAGTAATGCGGGGTGACAATTATGTGCTGCGGAGTTACTCACCCCTTTATACCATTGGCGGGGGGAGAATTCTGGAGCCCCACGCCCATAAACACAAGCGCTCGGAAAAAAACTTACTGGAAGAGTTGACCCTGAAAGCATCCGGTGATCCTGCGGCACTCGCCCAAAGCTTCCTGCACAAACGTAAAACTCCCACTTCTTTGGAGGAAGTTGCTATATATCTTGCCATGAGGAACGAGACAACACAACACATCATGCAAGGCCTGGTGGAAAAAGGAGCCCTGGTGGCATTAAGCGATAAAGACAGTGTTTATATTAGTTCCCAAGTCCTCGCTCTATTGGAGGAAAGAGCAACAGGGGAGATCAAGAAATATCTGAGGGAAAACCCCTTAGAACAGGGTATGAATAAAGAGATCTTGCGAGCCAAAATGTCGGCGGATTTCTCCCAGAAAGATTTTAATATCCTGGTAAATTATTGGGTTCAGCATAAGAAGCTGGTATTACATGAGGGGCAATACCTGGCTCCTCCGGGGTATACTCCCCGTTTAGAGGGGTTGTTGGCCTCAAAAATTTGCGAAGTTGAGAAGTTTTACCGGGACTGTCTCTGGCAGATTCCCGGCTGGGAACAGGTCAAAACAGAATTACACCTGGAAGAAAAACTGGCCAGCCAGGTTTTACCGTACATGTTGCGGACGGGGATCCTCACACCCCTCACCGAAGACCTGTATCTTTTAACTGACCTGGTCAATGAAGGTAAACATAAGCTCAGGACCTGGTTTAACGAACATGAAGCGCTAACGGTGGCGCAGGCCCGAGACCTTTTGGGAACAACCCGCAAAATAGCCGTGCCCTTCCTGGAATACCTGGACAAAAATAAATTCACCATACGTCTGGGTGAAATACGAAAATTAATGGAAAAAAGGCCCTAATATTACCGGGCCCACAGTGACTTTGACTGGTTTCATTGTCTTAAGTTATAATAAGAACATAAAGGGAGCGGATTGTGCCTGGTGGTGCACCTGGTCTTCAAAACCAGTGTGGCGGAGCGCTCCTCCGCTGGGTGGGTTCGATTCCTACACGCTCCCGCCAAAGTTAATAATGGCAAGGGTTGAGGGGTTTTGGTTTTTTGCCGTTGAAACATGGTAAAAACATGAGACCAGGTAGTAACTTTTGTCCATGATTCTGTGTTTCCCTGTTCGCAAATTATAGCGAAGGGCATTTTTTTATTTGAGCATTTTGCAAAATAAGCTTTTTTTGAAAGACTAACAGATTA
>CAZWTM010000032.1:0-29974 GCA_964637385.1 uncultured Peptococcaceae bacterium | reverse complement strand
CCGCGACCCTCGCCTTGGCAAGGCGATGCTCTACCACTGAGCCACTTCCGCATATTCATTTAGCTGGTGCGGGAGAAGGGACTTGAACCCCCACGGTCTCCCACTGGATCCTAAATCCAGCGCGTCTGCCAGTTCCGCCACTCCCGCCTACATTAGTTGTTAGTTGCTAGTTGATAGTTGGTAGTAAAAACTATCTGAATAGCTTGCTAGCCTAACTAGTAACTAGGAACTGGTAACTAGTAAATATATAAGTGGTGAGCCATGATGGACTCGAACCATCGACACCCTGATTAAAAGTCAGGTGCTCTACCGACTGAGCTAATGGCTCACTTTCATCACCCGGGGACTTGTTGCGCCCCACAGGTATATATATTACATGAGCCAATCCATTCTGTCAACACAAGTTTAACAACAAATTGATGGTAATTTTTAAAGAACCGGCTCAGCTTTAGTGTGTAACATATTATATCCTATGGGGGGAGCATGCGTCAAGCCGTTAAAATATGGTCTCTCTGACAATGGTCTGTTCCCGTTTCGGGCCCACGGCAATAATGGCCGGTTTAACCTTAACCAGTTCAGCCACGCGATTTATATATTGTCTCGCTTTTTCCGGCAGTTCTTCAAAGGTGCGGCAGTGGGTAGTATCAGTAAGCCACCCGTCCATTTCCTCATAAACAGGCTCACACTGGGCCAATACTTTGAGGCTGGCCGGGAAATCCTGCATAAGCTGGCCCTGGTATTTATAGGCCACGCATACTTTTAGTTTTTCCATCTGGTCTAATACATCAAGTTTGGTAATGGCAATGCTGTCAAGTCCGCTGACACGGGCGGCATAGCGAAGAATAACCGCATCCAACCAGCCACAGCGGCGCGGTCTGCCTGTGGTAGTGCCAAATTCGTGCCCCCGTTCCCTGATGAGATCTCCTTCAGCACTAATAAGTTCAGTGGGAAAAGGTCCTTCTCCCACACGGGTAGTGTAGGCTTTAACCACCCCTATTACTTTATTGATTTCCGAAGGTCCCACACCGGCACCGATACAGGCAGCTCCGGCTACAGGGTGAGAACTGGTAACATATGGGTAAGTACCATGGTCAATATCCAGCAAAGTCCCCTGGGCCCCTTCAAAAAGTACATTCTTTTTCCGGGAAAGGAATTCATGGATAATGACGGAGGTATCGGCAATATACTTTTCGATTTTCTTTAAATAACCACGGTACTGCTCAAAAACCTCCTCAAACTCAAAGCCTTCCACTTCATAGACGCGGTTAAAGAGGCGGTTTTTTTCGGCCAAATTCCTTTTTAGCCGTTCAGCGAATTCTTCTTCATCCAGCAAGTCCACCAGGCGAATACCAACGCGCGCTGCCTTATCCATATAAGCAGGTCCGATGCCCCGGCGGGTGGTACCGATCTTATTGGCGCCTTTGCGCTCTTCCTCCAACTCATCGAGGCGAATATGATACGGCATAATCAAATGAGCTCTGAGACTGATTTTTAAGTTTTCCGTAGATATTCCACGGCTCTCCAGGTAAGCCAATTCCTTTACCAGCACTTCCGGATCTACTACCACACCATTACCAATGACACAAGTAGTTCCTGGATAAAGAATACCAGAGGGTATCAAATGAAGCTTAAACTCCTGATCCCCTACCACCACCGTATGACCGGCGTTATTTCCCCCTTGATAACGGATGACCATGTCGGCCTTTTCCGCCAGGAAATCGGTAATTTTTCCTTTTCCTTCGTCTCCCCACTGGGCACCAATTAATACAACTGCCGGCATTGCTGCCACCTCCTCAACATATTTACAACTTCCACATACCGATGTCCGATATCCGACCAGATTAGTTTAATTTTTTCATAATATCCCGGGCTACCAGAACGCCGGAAACAGAAGCCTGCATCAGGCCCCGTGTAATACCAGCCCCGTCACCAATGGTATAGAGGCCTTTGATGTCTGTTTCCAGGTTATTGTTTACTTTCATTTTTGAAGAATAAAATTTGACTTCCACCCCATACAGCAGGGTGTTTTTACTGTATAAGCCAGGAGCAATATTATCAAATGCTTTTAGGGTTTCCACGATAGATGTGAGATAACGCTGCGGCAGCACGAAACTTAAATCCCCCGGTACGGCACTCTTTAAAGTGGGAATAGTTGTAGATTTTTTTATGCGGCTATAATCGGTCCTGCGCCCTTTCAAGAGATCTCCCAGGCGCTGCACCATAACACCGCCGCCCGTCAGCATATTGGCACACTTGGCAATGTATTTTCCATATTCGATGGGTTGATTAAATGGTTCGGTAAAACGGGTAGAAACCAAAAGGGCAAAGTTGGTATTATTTGTCTTCAATTTAGGGTCCGCATAACTGTGACCATTTACCACGGCAATCTCGCCATCATAATTTTCTTCTGAAACAATTCCACCGGGATTCATGCAGAAAGAACGGACTTTATTCTCAAAAGTATCAGAATAATAGACAAGTTTGGCTTCATAAAGTTCGCGGGTCAAATGGTCCATAATAGAGTTGGGGACCTCTACCCTTACCCCTATATCTACTTCGTTATTTTCCGTTTTCAAATTTAATTTTTTGGCCTGTTCACTAAGCCAGGCCGCTCCACCACGTCCGGGAGCAGTAATCACATAAGGCGCAGAAACCACAGTTTCTTCACCCCGGAAATTTACCAGGGTAACACCATATACTCTCCCTTCCTCCACCAGAAGGTCAGTTACAGTAGTAAGGGGTAAAAATTCTGTTTTCGTTTCCGTCGTCAGGTAGATATACATGCGACGCAAAACCTCAAAACTGAGTTCTGTTCCCAGGTGACGTACAGGGCAGGGTATAAGCTGGATATTATACTTAGACGCCTCGTAAATCATGTCGTCTATTTTTTTGTTTTCCAGACCGTGGACTTTCTCCCGGGCGCCGAAACGCAAATAAATGCTGTCGGCATACTGAATATATTTACGGGCCTCTTCTTCCGAAATGTAATCGGTAATGCGGCCGCCAACTTCCGGCGACAGGGAAAGTTTCCCATCACTAAAAGCTCCTGCCCCGGCCCAACCGCTCATAATGGAGCAAGGCTGGCAACGGGCACATTTTCCTGTCTTGGGTATGGGACAATGGCGGTCATCAATAACCCGTCCTTTATCTACGATCAGTATTTCTAAGTCTTTATTAAGAAATGTCATTTCTAGGGCAGCAAAAATCCCGGCAGGACCGGCTCCCACAATGACAACATCGTAGTTCTTGTTCATTCCAGTACCTCCTCCATTGGGTCATTCCTGTCCCTTTTTCCGATTTCCGTTTTCCGACTTCCTTTTTGGTGAGTGCGGCTTCGCCTCCCGATATCCTATTTTATACGACTTCCGATATCCGATTTAATGTGTAGCTGTAGGCGATCAGTAGTCGGTAGTCGGAATGTCGTACTAAACAACAACTAGCAACTAGTAACCAGTAACTAAACAGTTGTGTCCCCTTACCTTATTATCCCATGATAATTGTGCCCCAGAAGGGACATTTTAAGTACACAATTTTAAGCACACAAAAATAACTCACATAGAGTTTCTCTATCTGAGTTATTCCTTCTCTATCTAGTATGCCTTTTTTATTGTAACAAGCAGCACTGGTAAAGTCAAGCATAACACGAATGCTTATAATGTATACACTGTTAATATTCGTGTTTGAGTGCCCTAATTCGGTACATGGTGCCTGTCCAGGTCGACAAACTTCGTAAATTCCTTAATGAACCCCAGCTCCACTGAACCTGTGGGCCCATTACGGTGCTTGGCAATAATAATTTCGGCAATACCGGGCTTGTCTGTTTCCGGATTATAATACTCTTCCCTGTAGATAAACATGACCAGATCGGCATCCTGCTCCAGAGCCCCCGATTCCCGCAAGTGGCTGAGGGCCGGTCTTTTGTCATGGGTTTGCTCCACAGCTCGTGACAACTGGGATAGGGCGATAACAGGGACGTTTAACTCCCGGGCCAAAGCTTTGAGGGAACGGGAAATCTCAGAAATTTCCTGCTGACGGCTTTCATTCCTGCGCCCCATCTGCATCAACTGCAGGTAATCGATGACAATAAGGCCTAAACCTTTTTCCGCTTTGAGACGCCGGGCCTTCGCCCGCAGTTCCAAAACGGAAATTGCTGGGGTATCATCAATATACAATTGGGCCGTAGACAGGGGCTGGGCAGCTTTCGTAAGGCGAATCCATTCTTCATCGAGCAGGCGGCCAGTACGCAGTTTGTGCTGGTCTATCATGGCTTCCGAACTCATCAGTCTTTGTACTAACTGTTCTTTCGACATTTCCAGGCTAAAAATAGCCACGGGTATTTTTCCTTTGATGGCGGCATTTTGCGCTATATTTAAACAAAAGGAAGTTTTACCCATGGCTGGGCGGGCAGCAAGAATAATTAAGTCGGAGGGCTGCCACCCTGAGGTCATGCGATCTAGATCGGTAAAAAAGGTAGGTACCCCGGTAATGGTTCCTTTTTTATTGGCCAGGTATTCAATCTTCTCTAAAGTTTCGCTTAAAACTTCCTTAATGGACACAAGCCCACTGGAACTGCGCTGTCCTGCTATTTCCATAATCATTTTTTCGGCATTGTCCAAAAGCTGATAAGCGTCTTCCTGGTCCTCATAGCCCCGGTTGGCAATAGCCGTAGCCGTTCTGATAAGCTGGCGCAGGATAGATTTTTCCTTGACAATCTGGGCATAATGCCGGGCATTGGCAGCGGTAGGCACAGCATTGGCCACAGAAGCAATATACCCTACCCCCCCCACTCTTTCCAGGCTTCCCAACTGGCGCAGCTCTTCTGTCACGGTAATCATGTCAATGGGGTCCCTTTTTTGCTCCAGGGAGAGAAGGGCTTTAAAAATGATTTGGTTGGCTTCTTTATAAAAATCCTCGGGCTGTAAAATTTCCAGGACGCTATACACCGTTTCCCGGTCAAGCATCATGGCGCCAAGGACGGCCTGCTCGGCTTCAATATTATGGGGAGGCAGTTTTTCTAGCAGGATACTCATGCTTTCACACACCTTGCGATACAGTTGCTAGTTGTTAGTTGGTAGTTGGCAGTTCGCAGCTATCAGTGACCGATGACCCGTGACCTGTGACCAGTGAATTATCCGGACACTGGACACTGGGCTCTGGTCACTAAATAATCGGAAATCGGATGTCGGAGAACGGAATACGTTTACCGTTCACGGTTCACGGTTTACGGTTCACGTACTTAAGCCACAATATGATGAAGCACTTCCTCGATGGTCCTTACTGTAACTACTTCAATACCGTGGAGATCACCAGGAACATCAGCCTGGTTCTCCTGAGGGATAATGACTTTGCTCAGTCTAGCCTGTTTGGCGCCGTATATTTTTTCAAAAATACCACCTACAGCTTTGACCCTTCCCTGAATGGAGAGTTCCCCCGTCACAGCTACATCCTGGCGCAGAGCCTGTCCTGTGACGGCACTGTAAATGGCAAGGCAAATGGCCACACCAGCCGAAGGGCCATCGATTTTTCCTCCGCCGATAACATTGACATGCAAGTCATAATTTAAAGAATCTTCCCCCGTTAGCTTTCGTAATACGGAGGTAGCGTTAAAAACAGAATCTTTAGCCATGGAACCCGCTGTTTCATTGAAGCGGATCCTTCCTTCCCCCTGGCGACTGGCAGGGAAGGCTACTGCCTCAATTTCCAGGACAGAACCGAGAAACCCGGACACACCTAATCCTAAAACCCGGCCCACCTCACCTTCGGCAGCACCCTTGACCGTCACATAAGGGGAAAGGCGGGAAACCTGAATGACTTCATAAACATCATTCCTGGTGATAAGGGGCTCTTCTTTGGGCAGCCCCTGTTCGTTGAGACGGTAGAGGGCTAAACCATAGGCATCGGCCAGGATATTGTTGGCCTTGCGCCCTTCTATGGTATATTCACTAATTAAACGAGGTATTCCCTCTTCTAATTTTACCCCTAATTTTTGTGCAGCATTGGCAATAATTCTTTCAATATCCTGGGGGGTAAGGGGTTCAAAATAAACCTCGGCACAACGGGAACGGATAGCAGGATTTATCTCCGCTGCATCGCAGGTGGTAGCACCGATTAAGATAAAATCAGCAGGAGCACCTTCTTCAAAAATCTTTTTAATATACTGGGGAACATTATGGTCATAAGGATCATAATAAGCGGAGTCAAAAAATACTCTTTTATCTTCCAGGACTTTAAGAAGTTTGTTTTGCAGAACGGGGTCCATTTCTCCAATTTCATCAATAAACAATACCCCGCCATGGGCATCAGTCACCAGCCCCAGTTTGGGTTCGGGAATACCAGAATCGGCAAAATCCCTTTTTGCTCCCTGATAAATAGGATCGTGTACTGACCCTAAAAGAGGATTGGTTACGTCCCGGGGATCCCAGCGCAACGTGGCCCCATCCACCTCCACAAAGGGTGCATCCTTCTTAAAAGGCGAATGTTCCATTTGTTTCACAATTTCCAGGACCAGCCTGGCTGCACTTGTTTTTCCCACACCGGGGGGGCCATAAATTAAAATATGCTGGGGATAAGGGCTGGCCATTTTGGCAAGAAGAGCCTTGATTCCCCGGGCCTGCCCCACTACTTCTTCTAAAGTGCGGGGGCGTAAAACCTCCATAGCTGAACAGGCTAATCCTGATTGCTTTAACTTCTCCAGAACAGCCAGGCGTTTCAGGGTTTGCGCATTTTCAGGGCTGCTGTGCTCTTTAAGAATTTGCGCCTTAACTTCACGTATGTATTCCTCATGTCGTTCCTGCATCTTTTCAGCCACACGCTGCTCCAACTGATCCTCCAGCGTACGCCTGGCGATCATTTCAGCAATCCTGTCTTCTAAATCTTCCACCAGTTGAACCAGATTTTCCAGAGATGCTGCATTCATGGTGGGATCCTCATATACCAGGCGCTTAAGGGCTAAAGCCCTGTCTGCCAATTTATCGGAACGAAGGAGTTTAACTGCGCCTAACTTGGTAGCCTTTAAGACCATTTTGTCAGATCCCAAAAATTGTGCCAATAAGTCTAATAATGCGTCAATCTGCCTTTCTGCCAAGGCTTCCCTGGTAAGTTTCGCTTTTAAACCTTCCTTCTTAACCTGGAAGTAAGCGTTTAGTGCATCTTTCATTGTCCCGATGCTGCCCCTTTCTATTCTGCTGATGTCACCTGTACTTGTATGGTAGCCGCTACTTCCGGATGCAACTTAATGGTAACAGGATAAGTTCCCAGGCTTTTAATGGCACCTTTTAATTCTATTTTTCGTCTATCTACAACTAAACCGTGTTTTTTTTCTAAAGCGTCCCCTATATCCTTGGTATTAATGGAACCAAAGAGCCGGCCGCCCTCTCCGGTTTTTACCGCCAGCGTCAAGCTCACCTTGGAAAGTTTTTCAGCCAGTTCCCTGGCGTTTTTTAGTTCCTCGGCTTTTTTCTTGGCTTCAAGAGCCTTCTGTCTTTCCAGTTCTTTTAAGTTCTTCTCTGTAGCCTCAATGGCTAATCCTCTGGGGAGCAAGTAGTTACGGGCAAAACCTTCTGCCACATTAAGGATCTCTCCCTTTTTACCTGTCCCTTTAACATCCTGTAATAAAATAATTTTCATACATTTCCCTCCTCCCGGAAAACTTCATCCAATATATCCAGTAAGTTTTTCTCTGCATTAACCAGTGTATCAGGGATTTGTGCTGCAGCAATGGTGAGATGGCCGCCCCCACCTAGCCGTTCCATAATGGCCTGGACATTAATCTCTCCTGTGGAACGGCCGCTTACCGCTATTCCTCCCTGATAAGGCCACAGGACGAAAGCAGCATTTACTTCGGCAATGTTTAGGAGGGCATCGGCCGTTTTGGCTGCTAAAAGCTGGGCATCGGGAGACCTTTCCGTACTTATCCCCAGGGCAACCTGCCCATAGAGTATACGGGCATTCCTAATGACCTCCGCTTTCTTTCGGACTGTAACGATATCATCACGCAGAATTTTTTGGACAATAGCCGGGTCGGCTCCTACGCTATGTAAATAGGCTGCTGCCTTAAAAGTCCTTACACCTGTTTGGTATATAAAGTTTTTCGTATCCACAGTAATACCCGCTAATAATGCCGTTGCTTCGAATTTCCCAATCTCTACCTGACCACCCAGATACTGCAATAACTCTGTCACCAGTTCACAAGTAGAAGAGGCAGTGGTTTCCACATAAACCATTAGGGCCTCAGGGATAAACTCCTCTCCCCGGCAGTGATGGTCTATCACCACCACGTCTCTTATTTTGCCTAAAAGTTTAGGCTCAGCCAGCAAAGAGGGTTTATGGGTATCAACGATAATAAGCAGGGTATGGGGATGAAGCACGTGCTGGACCTCAGCGGTTCTAACCAGGGCATCACGAACAGAACTTGGGGGTAATAGCTCCAGTAATTTGTCAATGGCAGGATTATGTTCGTCTATTACTACCCAGGCTCTTTTTTCCAGGTCCTGTACTGCTTTGGCTATCCCTACAGCGGCCCCAAAGCTATCGTAATCAGCCATGTCATGGCCCATGATGATTACCTGGGAAGCCTGGATAATCAGTTTTTTTAGAGAATCGGCCATAGCCTGGGCAGTCTTATTCACTGTACTTTTTCTGTACAGCCCCCTTTCCTTTGCTTTGCCAAATCCATCCCTAAAAAACAGTAAAACCAAAGCTACGATCAGGAGAATAATCCCGGACAGGTTTGACAGCCAGGGATCCACAGCCACACCACCTTATCCTTTGATAATTTTATTAGCTTCCCCCGCTCAAACGACGATAATTCAGCACCAGGTCAAATAAACCGACTATGGGGATAAGCAATGTAACATATCTAAAGAAGAAAAAGACCAAAAAAATGAAAAGCAGGCGATAGCCAAAGGCCCTTTGTAACTTATGGTGATAAAAGAACGCAATTACTGATAAACCCAAAACAAAAAGTACGGGATAATATACCATCATAATATTACTGCCGATAGTTGTTAAAATCTTGCTTTGCCAGTAGCTGCCGGCAAGGGACAAACCAAATCCGCCAATAAATCCCCATACGGTCCACCAGGGCAGCTGCCAGTTGCGAAAAGGAGGTAGTTGGGGAACGGAAATCCGTAATTTCAATAATATTTTTTGGGCGATGATATAGTTTAAAAAGGCAGCCATTATTCCATAGGTAACAATTAAGGCCGGAAAAAGTACTACTAAAAGGTTTATAAAACCTAACAGTATCTGGCGCACGTTCTCTTCCGTTAAACCGCCGGTGCCATATTTATCAAAGAGGCCCAGGCTCCGGTACATCTCAATGGTGGGTTCAATGGTCTCTTTCAACTGGTCCGCGAAGTTGATTTGATTTAGGCCTGAGATGAGAAGAGACACGCCAAAAACCACGAGAAAAGAAATAATGGCAACACCTGTACCGGCCAGTAAGGTTATCCCCGGTTTTATTCCTTTATTAAAAGCATAACCATAGAGAAGAGCCAGGCCACCAAACTGCAAAACTAAAAACAAAGCTTCCAAAGGACTGGCCAGGGTAAAGATAAGAAATCCAGCCACCACAGTGGACATAATACCGATGCCTAAACCATGCCGGACAGTGGCAATAACAATGGGTATAGTCCAGACCAAATTGGTGAGAAAACGAAGGAAAGGAAGATAAAAACCAGCCAGAGCCAAAAGGGCCGTCAAGGCAGCCATGAGGGCTCCCTCAACAATGGCCCGGGTACGCAAGGAACTATCCACGCACTTAGTCACCTCTTTTTATTTCCGTATACTCCTTAAGGGAGGAAAGATCACCATACCACTCTTCCAAGGGGTGCTTTTCTTTCAGGAGTCCTGTCATTTTATGATGTATGGCAAGTTCCAGACGTCCGTAGCTGATGCCTAAACGTTTGGCCAAAAGAAAGCTGTTGATAATAATCACCGCCAGGGCCTCCATTACTTCCTCCGTATTACCTTTGAAGAGGGCTTTAAATAAGCCCGCCAGGGAACTGGCCAGCTCTGTTTTGAGCCATTCAATAGCTTTAATGTTCTTGGCTATATCCAACTCCGGCCCTTGCATAAAAATTGCCTCCTAGTCCCCAATTAATCCCCAATTTATAGTTTAATTCTCTTTTTAGGAATAAACTCCTCCCCGATTCTTCTGGTATTTTTAGCACCCGTCACTAACAACTGCCAACTATCAACTAACAACTATCAATTATCAACTGAAAAAGGGAGCAGTCCGCTCCCTTTAGTTTTACCAGATTTACGATTATTCTGCAGTAAATGGCAGCAAGGCAATATTTCTCGCCCGCTTAATGGCAACAGTCAGCTGGCGCTGGTGTTTTGCACAATTGCCAGAAATCCGGCGGGGCAGGATCTTACCGCGCTCAGTGATATATTTACGCAGACGGCCTAGCTCTTTATAATCAATGGATTCGACTTTATCCACACAAAAGCTGCACACTCTTTTGCGAGGGCGACGACCACGTTCACGTTTCACCTAATTTCCCTCCTTACCTGCAATTTAAAAGGGAATATCATCATCAGTAAACTCTACTTCACTGCCAAATGAACTTATTCCCTGTGAACCTGCACTGTCACGTCTGTCAAGGAATCTTACATTCTCCGCTACAACTTCCGTAATCCAGCGGCGCTGTCCATCCTTACCATCGTAAGTTCTCACCTGCAGGCGGCCATCCACAGCTACCAGGCTCCCTTTACTGATAAAGTTAGCACAGTTTTCTGCCTGCTTCTGCCAAACTACGATGGGAATAAAATCCGCTTCTCTTTCCCCTTCCTGATTGGCTCTATTCCTGTTTACAGCAAGAGTAAAGGTGGCTACAGCCGTTCCATTTGGAGTATATCGCAATTCCGGGTCTTTCGTAAGGCGGCCGATTAGAATTACCCTGTTTAACACATTTATCACCACCTATAAGGTTTGCAGGCAGTAACTACTCGTCTTTTTTGATAATCATAAAACGGAGAATCTCGTCAGTAATCTTCATCACACGGTCAAGCTCTTGGGCAGTACCAGCCTCACCCTTGAAGTTAACCAAGATGTAGATACCTTCACGATAATCCTGAATCTCGTAAGCCAGACGTCTCTTGCCCCACTTATCAGTGGAGACCACCTCGCCACCGTTGGTGTTGATCAGATTGGTAAATTTGTCCATTACAGCGGCTACTTTTTCTTCATCTAGATCAGGCTTAAGAACATACATGATTTCGTAATTCCGCATCTTTAACTTCACCTCCTCCCTACGGACTAAACGGCCCCATCTCTGGCGATGGAGCAGGGATGTTACGGAAGATGATTATAGCATACTTCGCCAGGATACACAAGATTAGTTGATAGTTGATAGTTGTTAGTTGTTAGTAAATCGTTATTAAACTCTTTACTTGAAGCGTTACTGTTCCAATTTTACTACCAACTGCCAACTAACAACTACCAACTGGAAACGCCGGATTATTCCGGCGTTTCCGTTGGAGCATCAGGGCCCCGCTTCACTATTTTCTTGACGCCTTTTTCAAAAGAGGGTCTGTCTAACCAGACCTGCCTGCTGCATTTCAGGCATTTGATGCGAAAATCCATGCCTGTGCGCAGGACTTCCCATTCATCGCCGCCACAGGGATGTTTTTTTCGCATTTTAACGATATCACCCAAAAAAAACTGTGCCATCTGTCTCACCCTTCATTGTGCTGTACCCGTTTTTTCTTACGACTTTCATCATCCGTGGGCTGGATATACACCCGGCGGGGATAGGGTATTTCAATCCCTTCTTTATCAAAGGTTTCCTTGATCCTGCGACGCATTTCCCTTTCCACAGCCCACTGTTCCATGGGTTTGGTTTTAGCAATAATACGAACCACGACCTCTGATTCCCCCAGATTGACAACACCCAGGACATCAGGGCCTTCCGTAATCACATGGGCATAATCTCTAGCCATACTTTTAGCAATCTCCCCCAGGACCTTCAGGACATGGTTAATATCTTCTTCGTAGGCGACTCCTACCTCTACCAGGGCCCGCATACTGCCGCGGTTATGATTTGTTACTTTCGTAATTTCCCCATTGGGGATAATATGCAATTGCCCCCCCCAGTCCCTAAGCTTGGTGGCCCTTAATCCCACTTCTTCCACAATACCGCCAACTCCCGCTGTTTCGATATACTCTCCCACGGAGAACTGGTCTTCAAACAAAATGAAGAAACCGGTAATGACGTCACGGACCAGGTTCTGGGCGCCGAAACCAACAGCCAAACCTAAGATACCGGCGGCAGATAAAACGGCGGTTACCGGTACATTTAATTCATCCAGGATAGTAATAGCAGCTATAAAATAGATAGCATACCGTAAAACACTTTTTAAAAGTGCTTTTAAAGTATTCACCCTGCGCTCATCAAAACTGATTTTTCCCGGTATGTACTGAACCTGAAAAACTCGTTCTATTAATAAATACCCCAGAGACATGCCGATACGGGCTACCACTAAGATCAATAGAATCATCAAGGCTTTAGTGCCCCATAATTTTATTTCCTCAATCTTAAAAAGATCCGTAAGAAAGGCGACAGTAGCCCAACTGGTTAACAACATTGCTTTTCTCCTCCATTATCTAAAGAAAGACTTTCCATGGTTTTCAGATAGTTTTGAGCACATTCCCGCACCCATTGATCTTCATCATGCAATAAATCTATCACAAATTCCCGGGCTTCTTTTATCTCTAGCTTTGCCAAAATTTCCAGGGCTTTAGCCCTGAGAACCCATGGGGACTCTGCTAAACACATGACTACCTCAGGCCAGAGATCAGTAAAAGCAAAGCAGGCCACCGCCTCCAGCGCCTTCTTTTTTAAATTAACATCGCCCTTTTTGAAAGCTTCTACGGCCAGAGCCTTACATTTGGGATTCCCCGCATGGATAAGCAGTTCCAGAATATGCGCCTGTACAGGAGGGGTTGCCCGCGGAAATGCTTCCATCAGGGCTTCCTCAGCATAATAGCCCATAACCAGGAGTACTTCTCCTACCCGGGCGGGCAAGGCAGTACCCTCAAGAAGGGCATCGACTAAATAGGGTACAACCAGACGGGGGGTGTGGTACTTGAGAGCCGAAGCAGCTGCCAGCTGCACACTTTCATCCTTGTTGCTTAAAAGTTTGATCAGGATTTCCACTGTTTCTCGGGAAGGCAAATAGCCCAAACACTCAATGGCCAAAAACCTTTCGGTCCGCTCTTCCACAAGACTTTCCAGTAAATGTATTTTATCACCCAAAAGCAACCTTACCAGATTTCTGCCCTTTACTCTATCCAGGGAAGGCAAGGTAATTTTAATCAATTCCCAACCTGTAACAAAATCAATTTTTTCCAGCATTTTCCTTATATCCTTTGAGCATAGATCAGGACTTTCTTGAATGGATTTTTTTACTTCCGCCAAGCTTACCTTTTTGCTGCCAAAGCCAAACCAAGCCATTAAACCCACCCTCCTTTGTCTTTTCCCCGGAACAGTTGCCCTTTGGGCACCATCCTTTTGGCTATTATCTTTTGAATTACTGCCAGAGGGTAAAAAATTTGCTAAATAACAAGGTAAAGGCAGACGTAAAATATGGCACCAGCTGGGACTGGTTCATCGTCTTAAGAACGGCAGAAAACAAAGAAGGCTGAGCTGCCGATGTTAAAGACAGGAGAGGACTGATGATCCCCAGAATAATAGTCAAGCTCAACGCTCGCAGAGCCAGGCCTATGATCGTACCACTGAGCCGGTTGAGATCGCCCCAGAGGGAATTCTGCGTATAGCGCGTAAGCCATTGAGCCAGAAGTATGGCAGCCTTGTCCACCACAAACCAGATAAGAAAGAAAGCTAACCCGTTTATGAGGGCAATAGCCACCAGGTAATGAATCAACTCCCCTAAATTATTGAAAGAATTAAGGGATGTCCACCATTTCTGAAGATACTCTACCAGATGCACTCTGATTTCTGGAGGAAGAGCCATGCTTTCCAGCTGTTTGATGAGGTCAGGGAGGGGAATTTTGGTCAACTGGAGGGTGCTGACAGCAGGAGGCAACAGGACATGGGCTTTAAAGAACTGGCTTATTTTTAAACCAAGGGAAAATTGTTGATTAAACCATCCAGAAAGCTCCGGATAATATTTTATGGCTACAAACAGTCCCAGCAGATTTGCCACCAGACCGCACAAACTCCCTAAAAGACCCTTTCTATAACCATTGATGGCACCTACGACCAGAGCCACAATAATCACCAGGTCTACAATGTTCAACCCCAACACCTCCTTGTAATAATTTCGCTATTTTATCCTCTACTCCTGCCGTTCAGTTTTTTTAACCCACAAAATTTGCCAGTACCTGGAGAAAAAAATCCCCCTCAACTTGAGGGGACATTAAAGAAGGATATTTGGAGAGAAAATTAAATATATGAAAAAATAAAAATCAATCCCGTTTAGGTTCTTCGTTAACCATTTCCTTAACGCGTTCTTTGGCACCGGCAGTACCAACAATAATCAGCACATCGTTCTCCTCTAAAACTAAATCTGGAGGGGGAGAGAAAATCTCCTCGCCTTGCCGGATCACTGCCACAACAGTAGCTCCGGTATGATAGCGTATATTGGCATCACTAATGGTCCGGCCCACCATCCAGGATGAGGGAGGAATCGTCACTTCTTCAATCTGTTGTAAAATGGAAGACTTCTGGAAGGAATACTCCAAGAGTTTGGACAGCTCTTTTTCCAGTTCCATATCCAAATTACGCCGTTTTTCCAGCAAGTCATTAATGCGGTTTCTTAAGTTGATGATTTCCTGGCGTTCACTATATTCAGCCAAATATTCTTTAGCCAATTTACTGGACTTAATGATTATTCCGCTACCTGTAACCGCCTCAACCACACCTATGTTTTGCAAGAGAGCAATACTTCTTCTGATGGTTTCCGGTGATACATTATATGTCCCTGCTAAGAGGGAACGTCCGGAAAGTTTCTGGCCTACCCGGAATTCCCCACGGGCAACTTTTTGAGCAATATCAATGGCTATCTGTTCATAACGAGAATGTCCTGTATCTAAACGCTGCTGCATTCCTGAGACCTCCACCAAAATATTTCGCAATAATTTTATCAAAAATATTACCACTACGCAAAGGGGACTGTTTACGACTTCCGCTTTCCGACGTCCGAAATCCGACAAGGATTATCGCTTCCCACTGCCCGCTACCAGCTAGCCGAAAAAAATATACTGCTAATTCGGGTAGCGGAAATCGGGAAACGGGGAGCGTGGCTTACTAACAACTACCAACTATCAACTACCAACTAACAACTACCAACTATCAACTACCAACTATCAGCTATCAACCAAAAAGAGGCCTGCGGCCTCCTTATAGTCTATCCCATAAAGCTCATTTTAAATAGGGCAGAAGCTAATTTGAGGTAACCCCGTACATTGGCAAACTGGGGCCCGTTTACTAAAACAGCTTGCGGGAACTTAGGCAGGAAATACTCCGAAATGGCCTTACCGCCGCCGCCTGTTAAGAGGATCACGTCGATTTCTCTCTTATCCCAAATCGAATTAACTTCAGTGGCAATCTTGTCAGCCAGAAGAGTAAAGGCTTCTTTTTTAAATTCACTGATATCATGGGGTACACCGGCAACCCTGACTACACCAGTCTCAATAATTTTGTCCAGCTCATAGGGTTCTTTTTCCAGTTTAAATTTGTCCTGAATTTTTTGAGCGATTAAATTATAGGCTGTACTCATGGCAATTTCGCTGGAGATGCTCTGGCGGCTCACAAACTCCAGGTCATCAGCCAAAGCCAGATCGGAAGTTTTATAACCGATATCGACAATACCCACCTTTAAGCCGGCCAGTTCATTCTCCAGAAGGGTTCCTTCGCTGTCCAGTTTCCGGTCATAGAGGGTACCAAAGGGCTGAGGAATCATTTGTATCCTGTCAATGGTAATGATTTTGGGCCGTTCTTCGGAGCCGCTGCCAAATTTTACGGCATGGGTACCCTGCATTAAAAGGGCCCAGTCATCTTTATACAGTTGATAATAATCCACAGGCAATCCGGTTACAACATTAAACTTTTGTTCACCATTTTCGGCAAAGAGGGCCAGTCCGGCCAGGAGCAGGACCTTAGCGCTGATATCTTCCACCCTGTTTCGCCCTAAGGATCTGGTTACTATCTGACTCTGACGGATAGCCAGGTCACCCACGAAATATTTTTTGCTATCCACGGTAATGACCAAGTTGTCAGTGGGCTTTTTAAAATTTAAAAGCAGGGAATTAAATTTTAGTTCCGTGCCTAAACCCACAGTACTTGGGAAAATATATTCTTTCTGTCCGTCAGTAACTTTCACATACCCATATCCCAAATCTATGCCAATCTGTTTTGGAAACATGTTCTCGCCCCCACATCATTTTATTCTAGGAGAATATTGTCGATATTGAGTTGTTTTCCCTTCCGACCCTGGTCCTGATTTATTTGAATCAAAAGACCTACTTCTTGCTTATGCTTGCCTCCACCCCCCCAAAACTCGCCTTGATGACTACCGGTGCAGGTCCTTTAAGAAACATCACCGTGCCGTCCGCAGCCACCACAGCCACATTTCTGTTGCTGGTATTCCAGACAGCTTCCCTGGTAACATCTTTAACCGTTCCATTATTGTAGATGGCAGTAGCCTTTAACGGGTTTGCCCCTTTGGACAGATCTCCCGTAATTTCAATTTTTTCTACCCTCGGTAAAGTCTCGGCAGGTGTAACTTCCAGCAATATTTCATCTCTTAAGCCATAACCTTCGGCGCTGATTTTAGTTTTGCCGGTACGGCCGGTGAAAGTGACCACACCGCCTGGCGAAACTTTGGCTACCAGAGGTTGGCTGGAGCGCCACTTGAGCTTCCCGGTAACGTCCTTTGCCGACCCGTCACCTGCCAGGACGAGCCCCGTAAGTTTTACAGGCTTATAGGTAAAAGCAATCCCATGCTCCTTGATCCGTAACTGATAAATGCGGGCTTTATTTCCCGGGAGCAAGTCCACATAACCACTAGCCTCATCGGACAGCCCGGCATAAGCAACACCGATTTTCACAGGCCCGGGGTTGGCCGTTATATAAATTTGTCCATTATAGACACTGGCTGTCTCCGGAGTAGAGCTGTACCAGCTGGCCAGAGCTGTCACATCCCTTAGGCTGCCGTCGGAATAAATGCAAAAAGCCCGGGGTGTTAAAGGTTCAGGGGAAGGATAAATGCTTGAATCTATGAAAAGTCGTCTGGGAACAGGTCTTTCATAAGCCTTTACCTCTACCGTCACCGCATCTTCTATACTTTTATTGTCAAACCCTTTGCCGCTTACCTTAACGGTAACTTTTCCCGGCTCTCCCGTAAAAGTGAGCACCCCACTTTCTGAAATTACAGCCACTTTTTTGTTGTCTGTGAACCAGGTAAGACCTGTTGATTGGATAAATTCAGCGCCATCATTGTACCGGGCCGTAACTGTAAGGGGGAGGGGTACTTTTTCCCAGACCGGCGTGTAATTAAGGCTTTCATTAATGGTGAGCTTTTCCAGAAAACGGTCTACTGTAACCAGTTTTTCATAACTGTATCCCCCATAGGAAACGGTTATCTTCGTAAAACCGGGTTTGCCTGTAAATTTGATGGTGCCTTCGCTGTCTACGGTAGCAATTTCTGGGTTACTGGAGGACCAGTCGGCACCGCTCGCCGGTATTTCTTCTTCCGTCTCATCGGTCATGACAGCCACCAGGGAAAGTTTTTGCGGTTCCGAGGAGTATTTGATATCTTCCTTTATCTTAATTCCTTTGCGCCATTTATTATCCTCCCCGTCAGCAGAGACGGTGGTGTTGACCCGGTCGGAATATTTACCTACTGTGGCTGTGATGGCCACATATCCAGGCTCACCGCTGAAGGTCACCACACCCTGACTGTTGACCCAGGCTACCCAGGGGTTGGAACTGTGCCACTGCACTCCGTCATCGGGACCAAAGTAACGGGTAACACCGTCGCTAAAGCGCCCCTTGACCAGAAGCCGGTAAGGGTTGGGACTGTAGGCTAATGTCGTCTCAATATCAATACTTTCGGGCCAGGGCTTGACGGTCACCGTCTTTTTCCCCCAGATGCCGTTTTTGTAAACAGCAATAGTTACCGGTCCTCCCTTCCCGGTAAAATGGACCCGCCCTGAGCTGTAAACCTCCGCAATAGAGGTGTCAGAACTGACCCAGCTGAGTCCTTCCCTGATTTGCTGGGTTATTCCGTTGGAAAGGGTGCCTGTTACCGTTAGATAAATACCGTCAGGGCCAGGTATCAATTCCTCATTGATGGTAAGGCTCACCAGGCTGGGTTCGGCAAAGAGGGGAAAGGCAGGTAAGACCAGGAGTATTAGCAACAAAATTAAGAAAACTTTCTTCATGCTTCCTCCGTTGTTTGGAAAATATTACTTATATTATAACAAATCAATAGCACTGAGTTGAGCTTTTTCGGCAAAATTCTGGTATAGAGCCATATTTTTTCTAAAAGATAAAAAAGTAGTAAAAAACAACGGCTTAAAGTCCTTGCTTTAAGCCGTTGTTTTTTTTCTCATCAAGTGCATAATCCAGTTAGCGCTCATATTGATAAAAAAAACAGTAATAATTAAAACCGCAGCTGTGCCGAAGGCCATATCCATAGCACCAACCTCCATAGCCACTTTATAAAGATGCATGGACATAGTACTGGCCGGATCTGTAAGTTTGGTAGGGATATAGAGACTTCCCCCTAAGGTAAGAAGAAGGGCCGCCGTCTCTCCAACAATACGTCCAATGCCCAGGATAATTCCCGTAAGTATAGCGGGCAGTGCCGTAGGAATAACGATCCGGCTCACAGTTTGCCATTTAGTAGCACCCAGGGCATAACTTCCTTCGCGATAAGAGTTTGGCACGGCTTTAATGGCTTCTTCTGTTGTTCTAATCAGAGTGGGAAGAATCATACAGGCTCCGGTAAGGGACCCTGAAGCCAGTGACCAGCCCCCGGTGATAGGCTTTAAGAGTATGACAAAGAAAGCAAATCCAAATAAGCCAAAAACAATAGAAGGGATACCCGCCAAGGCCTCCGTACCGAATCTGATAATCTTAGTAGCCCAGCTTCTTTTCGTGTATTCTGTTAAATAGATAGCCGCAGCAATGCCAACGGGAACTGCAATGAGAAGGGTCACAAAAGTAAAGATAACGGTACTGATGATGGTGGAATAAATTCCGCCTTTGGCTCCCATGCTTTCCGGCTCAGTCGTTAAAAATTCCCAGGTTATTTTATGCATCCCGTTCATAAAGATATAGCCTAAGATGACCACCAGAGTTACTACGGTAAGCAAGGCCGCCGCCCAGAGAAGAGCCCCGGCAATCTTTTGCGCAGTCTGAGGTCTCACCTTTATCCGACCTCCTTTTTGGCCAGAAACATGGCCAGGGAATTAATAATCATAATGAAAACAAACAGGATGATACCCGTAGCAAAAAGGGCCTGGGTGTGTTCCCCAGAGGAGTAGGCCATTTCGATAGCAATATTTCCTGTGAGACTCCGTACACTGGAGAAGATGGACTCCGGCACAATGGGAGCATTACCTGCCACCATGATAATGGCCATGGTTTCCCCTATAGCCCGCCCCATCCCCAGGACCACACCTGCCATGATGCCCGAACTGGCGGCAGGTACAATCACACGATATATGGTCTGCCAGTGGGTTGCTCCCAAAGCCAGGGACCCTTCTTTGTATTCCCTGGGCACACTCCTGATGGCATCTTCCGCCACATTGATAACGGTGGGCAGAATCATGATGGAAAGAATAATGGACCCGGCAATGATGCCATATCCTGAAGAGAGAGTTGGTTCGTCAGCATAAGCTGGAATACTCCGGGCAATTTTCCTGATAACCGGCACAATGGTAGTCATACCGAATAAACCATACACTACGGAAGGTATTCCCGCCAGGAGTTCTATGGCCGGCCTAATCACAAGGGAAACTAATTTTTTTGGTGCCAGTTCAGCTAAATAGATGGCGGTTAAGACCCCTAAGGGGACCCCTACCACTAAAGAGCCCAGGGTGATGTAAACTGTACCCACAACCATGGGCCATAAACCGTAAATCTGACTGCTGGGCTGCCATTTACGGCCCCAAAAGACATTACCCAGCCCGTATTTGACAAAAACCGGCATTCCCTCTTTAAAAATAAACCCACCTATGAGGACAATTACTACCAGCGCGACCATAGCACTGGCTAAGAGCATTAATTTATAATACTTTTCTCGCTGCTCCCTTTTCATACCACACCACCTTAACACGGCCCAAACCCTTTTTTAACATCAGGTTTTACCCAGAGTAACAAGGGTGGATTTAGTCCACCCTTGTTCTCTCCTGACTATGGGCCTTGTATTTTTTCTATGGTCAATTATTTTACAGGGATGAAGTGTTTCTTGACAACGGCCTGACCTTCAGGGCTCAGGACCCACTCAAGATAAGCCTTGGTAGCTCCTACAGGATCCTTCTGGGTCATATAGATGAAGGGACGGGAGATTTTGTAGTTTCCTGCTTTCACGTTGGCTTCAGTTGCTTCTGCACCGTCAACTTTTACCGCTTTAACGTCTGCATTCAAAGAACCGATGGAAATGTAACCAATACCGTTTTTGTCACCGGCTACAGCCGTTCTTACCGCCCCGGTGGAGTTCTGTACATTAGCTTTTTCAAATATCTTTAATTCTTTACCGGAAGCGTCCTTACCTAAAACGATTTCCTCAAAAGCACCGCGGGTTCCGGAACCTTCTTCACGGGTATATACCTGGATTTTGCCTTTTTCTCCGCCTACCTGAGACCAGTCGGTGATTTCACCCAAGAAAATTTTCTTGATGTCTTCTTTTTTCAAATCTGCAATTTTGTTATCCTTGTGGACAATTACGGCGATTCCGTCTAAAGCAATGACAAACTCTTTTACTTTGGCTTTTTCTTCAGCTTTGAGCTCGCGGGAAGAGGCACCGATGTCAGCAGTACCTTCAGCAGCAGCCTTGATACCCGCACCTGACCCTCCACCGGCCACGTTGATTTTCACTTTGGGGTTCTTGTTCATGAATTCTTTGGCTAATTCTTCGGAAAGGGGCTGAACAGAAGTAGAACCGGCAATTTGCACCGTACCGCTTAATTCGTTAGGATTACCCTGGGCGCCATCTTTCTTGGGCTCTTCTTTCTTGCCGCAGCCTGCCACCACAAAGGTCATCGCCAATGCTAAGATAAAAGCAAAGACTTTTAATGAACGGGACTTGAACATTGAACAATCCTCCTTAGATTTTGTTTGCGTACTTAATCATACAAGCCTTCAGTTAAGTAGAAATTGCCCGTTTGTTAAAAGCCAGTTAATTTTGCTCCCTCTTTTCTTAACTTTTAAAGTGCTTCCCCTTTCATTAATAGGTGCTTTCGAATGGTTTAATTATACTCTCGTGACCAACAAAAAAAGCATGCTTCTGCATGCTATCAACAATTAGGTGAATAATGATTGGGATCCACCAACTCCCGGTATTTTGCCACAACTTTTTTGAAGTCTTCCCAGGTGGGTCTCTTTAGCTGGGGATTCCGTAAGAGAGCAGCAGGATGGTAAGTAGGCATGACCCAGATGCCCTGCCACATCAGCCAGTTGCCCCGCGCCTTGGTTATTTTGGCCTGAGGATCAATCAACCCCTGCAGAGCGGTGGCCCCCAACAGGACAATGATTTTAGGCATGATGATGTCAATTTGCCGGTGTAAATACGGCCTGCAAGTGAGTCTTTCTTCATCGGTGGGAATACGGTTCTGGGGAGGACGGCATTTCACAATATTGCCAATATACGTATGGGTAAATCGCTCAAAACCGCAGGCCTCCAGGATCTTGTCCAACAACTGGCCGGCTCTGCCCACAAAAGGACGTCCCAGTTTGTCTTCCTCTGCTCCGGGCCCTTCACCGATCAACATCAGGCTGGCCTCCGGGTTACCTTCACCGAAAACCACACGCTGACACCCCTCCCGTAGTTTACAGCGCTGGCAGGTGTCCACCTGTGCCCTTAAACTCTCTAACTCCCTTTCTTTCATCAAGGGTCTCCTCCCTGCATCTTTTTCTCTAAGGATATTTCTGCCTGTTTTCTATATTATGTATAACGAAACCGTAAAAAAACAAGACAAAAGACCGACATTAAAAGCCGGTCTGAAGTATTCTTTGGTTGCAGGAGAAGGGTTTGAACCTTCGACCTTCGGGTTATGAGCCCGACGCCTTTAGTCATCCACCCGCATCATTCAGCGTATCCAGGCAAATTCTATATCTTCCTTTTTGTCAATTATGTCAAATTCATGGTGATCGGACGTCAATAAAGCAGCCTTCCTTATAGCCGCCTCCGCAACCGCTATTGAATCAGCAATAGACATTCTGTATGAAGCTTTAAGTCTTCCTGCTTCCGTGAACATTGTATCGCTAAGATTATCAATAATGGTTATTGGCAGTTCATTTACCTGGGTGTAGAACAACCGGGCCTTTTCTTCACCTTCTGCACTTTGTCCGCTCCTTGCTCATCGTAGAGGAATGAAATCAGTGCACATGCATCTATAACATATTTAGTAATCATAATTCAAGTTCCTTATCCAGTTTCTTTTGTTCCATCAGCTTCTCTGTTGAGAAGTTACCTCCTTTGAACATCCCACGTGCCTTCATTACTGGATTGTCTATAGGAGTAATAATTATTCTGTCGCCTTCATCTATTATCTCAACCTTTCGGCCTTTCAACTTCTTTGCTATGGTTTCCGGAAGATTTAACTCCTCGGCCTTCAATACAACAACACCCATAATATATTCCTCCTTTCAGGCCCCCTGTAAACATTAGGATATTAAACCTATAAAATCAGTATAGCATGTATTTACATGCCTCTCAATACTCGCAAACCACCTGCTCCTATTACCGTACCGATATAAGTTGCCGCTACCTGAAAAGGTGAAATTTTAGTACTCATGTCCCATCTCCCGGATAATATCATACCCGACAACGGCGAGGATAATGCGGCAAATAAGATAAAAAACCGGCATGAAAAGCCGGTCTGAAGTATTCTTTGGTTGCGGGAGAAGGATTTGAACCTTCGACCTTCGGGTTATGAGCCCGACGAGCTGCCAGCTGCTCCATCCCGCGATAGTGAATTTATTTAATCATATTGTAACACAGATAATAATTCGATGCAAGTTTTGTGCCAATTTTATTTTTTCCCATGTCCCAATAAGTGTTTTTTCATCACCTTGCCCAGCCTCTTGATGCCTGTTTCAATCTCCTCGAAGCTTGCATTAGAAAAGTTTAGACGAATTGTATTTTCCCCACCACCTAGGGGGAAGAAGCACCCACCCGGGATAAAAGCTACCTTTTCTTTTACGGCTTCTTCTAAAAGCTTTGTGGAAGATACACCCTGGGGAAGTTCGACCCAGATAAAGAGTCCACCGTCTGGTTTAGTCCAGGTTACTTCCTCCGGGAAATATTTATCCAGTAATTCCAGCATTAAATCTCTTTTACGGCCATACTTTTCTCTAATGCCCGCAATATGTTGAGTCAGTAAGCCTTGCCGGCAAAATTCATAAATTATCATCTGGGACAAATTGCTGGTGTGTACATCGGTGGTTTGTTTACCTATTACCATTTTGCCAAGAATCTCTCCGGGCCCTATGGCAAAGCCAACCCGTAAACCTGGAGAAATAATTTTGGAAAAAGATCCCAAATATACCACCCTGTTTTGCTGGTCATAAGCTTTGATTGCCGGTAAAGGTTCCCCGCTGTAACGCAGGTCGCCATAAGGGTCATCTTCTACCAGGACTAATCCCAGTTCTTCTAATATTCCGGCTATTTCCTGCCGCCGTGAGAGAGATACAGTTGTGCCGGTGGGATTCTGGAAAGTAGGCACCAGATAGACCAGTTTATTCGTGCTCTTTTCCGCTACAGCTCTTAGGGAAGCGGGAATTAGCCCCTGCTCATCGGTGTTCACTAAGTTGAATTTACCCTGATAAACATTAAAAATTTGGATGGCCGCCAGATAGGTAGGATTCTCCAAGAGTATACCATCTCCGGGATTAATAAAGGTTTTGCCCAAAAGGTCTATCCCCTGTTGGGAACCGGAGATAATGAGAACATCCGAGGCTTCGGCCTCAATCCCTTTCTCCTTTATCCAGCTGGCCACAAATTGGCGTAAAGGCAGATACCCTTCGCTGGTACCGTACTGCAAAACTTCATGCTTGTATTTGCCAATGACTTGTGCAGCAATTTCCTGCAGCTCTTCACCGGGAAAGGCATCGGGTGAAGGCATGCCCCCCCCAAAAGAGATAATATCAGGCTGCTGGGTAAGTTTGAGAATTTCCCGGATGACATTTCCCGTAGCATTGGCCACCGCCCGGGAAAACATATGCTGATACACTTACTATCACCTCGAGTAATAACGTATTGCTTGACATTATATCAAGATTACTCCCCGCTGACAACAAAAGCACGACATACTTCCTTTCCTCTATTTACCGGGTAGTTACAGCTTACGCTTAAAATATTTCACCAGATAATCCAGGCGTCCTTGTTTAATATAGTATAATCCTGAATAACGCATGACCTGACGGATTTTTTCTTTAAACCTGGGGTGATAGCACTGGGTATCACAGTCCTTACAGGCCGGTTTGGGGTCCTTCGGGCATTTTTCTCTCCTAAGCACTGCATATTCGGCTAACTCACAGCACTCAGGGCAAATTTTTATCTCCTGTTCATCAAGTACAAATAACTTCTTATCCTTACCCAGGTGATGATGCTGGCAATAAGTACTAATAAACTCCAGCAAAATCCGCTTATCCTCACTCTTATTAGACATGACAGCACCCTCTATACTATTTATATTTAAGCTATGTTTTCCCTGTAACCTGGTAGTTATTCCCCTGCCCTTTTAGATAAGACGCAGGGCAAATTCGGGACAAACGGGATTACAATACCCACAGGTTTTAAAGGGTATATTTTTAATAAAGATTTTTCCGTTATTTCCTGCATTGTTGTTTTTTTGTTAAAATAGAGTAGACAATTTTATCAGTAGAATCCGGAGGGTTTATTGTGAATTCTGCAGCAGGAAATAAAAAGCATTTTATATTTACCCTTATAGCTACAACCCTTTTTATCAGTACTTATTACCTCTTGCTTCCTGTCCTGCCCCTTTATATGCAAGGGATGGGAGGCTCTAAGTTTAAGATTGGCCTTATTATGGGCCTCTTTTCAGCCAGTTCCCTCTTTTTACGTCCTTTAGCCGGACAAGCTTCAGACCGTAAGGGTCCTGTGAAGATCATGAAATGGGCTATTTTTTTGTACTTCATCACGCCATTTTTTTACTTTGTTCAGTCTTTTTTGCTTGTGAGCATTGCCCAGCTTTTTTATGGGTTTACCATTGGCGCCTTCACCATTTCCTCAGCCACAGTGATTACCACCTCTGTCTCTCTGGAAAAAGTGGGACAGGCTATAGGGATTCACAGTATCGCCTTAATTTTAGCCAAGGGATTGGCTCCTACCCTGGGGACACTGGTGCACAATGCCTGGGGTTTATATCCCCTTATTGCCATCACCCTCCTGGCTTCTTTGGCTGCTTTGCTGGTTACCTGGCGTTTGCCCGAAATTAAACCGGCCTCTAAACCAGGCAGCATTACCTTTCGCCAGGTCTTTACCTACCGCATGGTGTGGGTCTGTTCCCTGGTTCTGTTGTCGGTAACTTTAACTTTTGGTACAATCATGACCATGCTTCCTCTTTTAGCTTTGGAACGTAACATCTCACAGTACAGCATGTTTTTCACCGTTAATACCCTGGCGGTGGTAGCAACACGCCTTTTTACAGGGAAACAAACTCGGCTTACCCTGGAGGCTCTTATTGCCTTTTCGCTCTTATTCATCTTTTTAGCCGTAATGCTGGTCTCAGGTTCTTATTCTCTCACTACACTTATTGTAGCGGCCATCATCTACGGCCTGGGTTACGGGGCAGTATACCCTGCTCTCAGTACCCTGGTGGTTGTACGAACCCCCGGTGAAATCCGGGGCTCGGCCTTTGGTTTGTTTACAGCGGCCTTTGATATTGGGGTGACCCTGGGTTCCGTATGGGGTGGTTTCAGTGAATACTTAGGCTTTAAAACCATTTATTTCTTGGCCAGTTTTGCACCCATCATGGGACTCATTTGTTTCGTAGTCTTTTTACATGGGGAAAATGTCTGGAACAAAATCCTTATGCGGGATGCTGCCAAATGAACTATCAACTACCAACTAACAACTAACAACTAACAACTAACAACTAACAACTAAAAGTAGGAGGTATTTTCATGAGTGAACAACACCCCAGTGCTATTATCCAGAGAGATAATGAAACGTATGCCATCGTAACCCATACACCGATGGGTCTGGTAACAGCCGATTACTTGGAGCAAATAGCCGCTGTCACCAGGAAATATCAGATACCTATCTTAAAGATTACCTCGGCGCAGCGCCTGGCTTTAGTGGGTATTAAGGAAAAAGACATAGAGAAGGTAGTTGCTGATTTGAACCTTAAGATAGGTAATGCCCTGGGCCTTTGTTACCACTTCATCCAGGCCTGTCCCGGCAACAGCGTATGCCGCTTCGGGGTTAACGACTCCCTGGAACTGGCGGCTGAACTTGACCGCCACTTTGAAGGAAAGCCCTTCCCGGCCAAAGTGAAAATGGGCATCTCAGGCTGCCCCTTGTGTTGTGGAGAATCTATGGTCAGAGACTTTGGCGCCTTCGCCAAAAGGGATAAAGGCTGGACAGTGGTTTTTGGCGGCAATGCGGGACTCCGCCCGCGCACAGGGGATATCATCGCCGAAAATTTAAGTAAGGAAGAAGTCCTGCTTTTAGCAGAGAAATGTTTGGATTTTTACCGTAAGCACGCAAAAAACAGGGAACGTACTGCCCGCTTTCTTGAACGTATTGGTATTGATGAATTTAAAAAGAATGTTTTGTGATTTTACATATATTTTGTATACTTGATTGACAAAATGCCACCTCCTCTGTATAATTACACCTGACAAGACACGTGTAATGACAGAGGGGGGGTGAGTTTTATGCGCGCAAGAGAAATCGCTTGGGGCGGTTTATTAACATCATTAGCCTTAATTATTCCTCTTTCCTTTGGTGGAGTTTTAGGTGTGGTGATTCCGCCTTTTAGCGCTACCATAGCTTCTCATGTCCCCGTCATGCTGTCCATGACCGTCAGCCCCCAGGTAGCTTTTATGGTCGCTGCCGGTTCAGCTCTGGGGTTCTTGATTAAACTGGGCCCTGTCATCGGCGCCCGTGCAGCCATGCATATCATTTTCGCCGTAGTTGGCGCCATATTGATTAAACGAGGGGTTAGTTTCAGCAAAGCCCTGCTGGCTACACTACCCATACACGCTTTTTCCGAAGCTCTTATCGTACTCTTATTTGGTTTTACGCTCCATAAAGCAGGTGTTGTGGTTGGAGTGGGTACAGCCTTACACCATGGTGCAGACGGTCTTATCGCTTTAGCTCTTTATTCTTCCGCAGCAGTACTGGCGCAAAAAATGGCTACCGAGTAGAGAAACACCGGTACACCCCTCGACTTCCGCTTCCCGACTTCCGATTTCTGAATATTATTTGAATATTTTTTTAATATATTCTTTACCAAATCTAAGTTACTAAGATGTTTATGTTCAGTAAATAAAACACCGGTCTATCCGGTGTTTTATTTTTTGGTAAATAATTACCATTTGGAGCAGGAGATTTACATATCGGGGAGAAGAATAAAAGAAAGAAGAGGTGCATTATGTGAGTAACAAGGGCTTATTTTTTTTCATGCTGATTTATTTTCTCTTCTGGCGGAATTTTATCGATATCGTGAAAAAACTTATCACTTTTATCCAAAACTATCCCCTTTTTTTCTTTTTGCTGGCGGTAGTCATCTATCTGCTTTATCGCTTGCGAAAAAACAAAAGTGATAGTCCTGGTACCTGAAAGCTGGCTTGTCCAGGCTTTTTTTAATATTTGCTAACCCAGCTTGGCCCTTTATATCTTTACCGGCCTCTCTTTTTCTTTTATCCAGAGGAAACCTTATATCACGGCATTATGTGGCCCTGTCAGCTGTAACCCCCAGTTTTTTGCGCCTTTGAGCCTGAAAAAGCATCAAACCCCCAACCACCAGTGCACTGATGAAAGCGACACTGATATAGAAGGTAGTATTACCAGGCGCAAAATCCACGGTGGGAATTACCGGCAATGAGGCAGGTTTCTCAAAATCAAAAGCAACCTGGCCCTCTTTATTAATAACCCTGGTGTATTGGGTCTTAACCCAGTGGTCTCCTTTTTTTAAGTCAATAAAAGTATACCCTTGGGCTTTTAACCCGTGGACCAGCTGTCTTAAATATTTAATATCGAGATAAGGATGAAAGAAGGCTCCGGCTACGCCATCTCTCACTCCCGTTATGCTGGCCGCTTTTTGGAGAGGAGGATAAACAGGATCCTTGCTCTGCAGGTTTATATAAGATAAATTTTCTGGAATTACACTGCTCATATAAGGGTTCTCCCCGATAAGATAGGGAAAAGTTGTGGTAGAAAAGCCTTTATCGCTGGTTTGCACACCTGCAACCAGGGTAGAAAAGTACTCCCGCAAAACTTTATAGCCTTCCTGTGACATGCCATAGTGTGGGGGCTCAAAACCCAGGGGAATGATCCCGTTCGACAAACACTCCAGCATAGCCCATTCTAAACGGTTTTTGACATAGAGGGTATTATTTGTTAAAAGGGGTTTATCTCTTTCCTTGTCCCAGAACTCAAACCCTATCCCCGTTTCATCCTGATGGATCTGATGGGTGTAACCATGGAGAATAACTGTGCCGCCTTTTTGTATCATGTATTTTACAGCCTCAACAAATTCTGGCCGTTCCGCCATGGTTATTTTTTGCCCTTTGTTGTTTACATAAACAGGAATAAGGGCCACCATGAAAGGAACTTTTTCCTCAAAGAGAAAATCAGCGATCTCTTTAAGTTTAATGCTGTCACGGAGGGGATGAACGTCTTCAATACGAATAAAAGCCCGGTGTACCTGGTGGTGAGGTATCCCCAAAAAGTCGTGAAGGAGGTCAGCCGTGACAATTACATTGTTTTCACGGAAATCAAGTTTGGCAATGTACCATAAATTTTTTAGCTGTAAAGCAAAAGGTATTTGCTGTTTGCCGTTGGACTGGTAGGCCAGTATTTGGGCATGGTTTTTGGGTCTTTTTAAAATGAGGGTGTTTATTTTGCGTTGATCGTTAAGGGTTTTGTTTTTATAAATGATCTGGTTATATTCACTGGAATTCCCTAAAGCAGTAAGACCACTGTCTGGGTAAGTAGCCAAATACTGGTCAAAGTTTTCCCCGATCCAGAGAAAAGGGGTTGGGGAAGCATGGATATCATTAATGAGGTTCTGGGGTACCCTGACCGTGAGTTCCATTGGTATATAAATGACAGCATCGAAATTTTCAGCCATGCCTGTTTGGTACTCACGGCTTTTGATGATGGTGGTGTTTACCGGAAAATGATGGAGCAGGAGGTCAAAGGCTTTTACAACATCTTCTTTAGAGTTCCAATAATATCTCTTTTCATAAATAAGCAGTATTTTTTTGGGGGGGTGGGAAACTTCCGCAGCTACGGGTTTCACAGGAAAAAGCAGTAAAAAGAAAAGGAAAATAATCATAAACTTTTTCAAATAACCTGGCCCCCCTTTCGACTCAATCGGGGACATTCCTATCCCCTTTTGTATCCATATCACTTATTCAACATCTTTTTTATTTTCCCTATTATCGAACTCCTATTAGCAAAATATGCACGGCTACAGAAATATGCACATCCTTTCGTATCTGGCTATAACTTAAAAGACCTCCCCTTTGATTATGATGTGGAAAAAAATCTTCCTATTACCGGCCCAAAATCTGGTTACCAC
>CAZWTM010000031.1:0-30534 GCA_964637385.1 uncultured Peptococcaceae bacterium | reverse complement strand
GATATTTCTTTGCTTCCTGGTAGGTCCGAGCAAAGATTAGTATATCGTCCGCATAAGTGACGCCCTTGCTTACAGGTTGTCTTCCCGCTGGTTAGGTGACAGGGTTTCTTTCAACCCATCGGCTCAGTAAACATGCCGGACGAACACAAAAGCCCGACTCCTGAAGGAGCCAGGCTTTTTATTTTACATAAACAATGGGGCAAAGACCAGAGAAACAATAGTCATCAATTTGATTAAGATGTTGATAGAAGGTCCGGAGGTATCTTTGAAAGGATCACCTACAGTATCACCGGAAACGGCTGCAGCGTGGGCTTGAGAGCCCTTGCCGCCATAGTTACCGGCTTCGATATACTTCTTGGCATTATCCCAGGCACCGCCAGCATTGGCCATCATAATGGCTAAAAGGAAGCCAGAAACGAGGGCGCCAGCCAGCAGGCCGCCCAAAGCTTCTTTACCCAAACCGGGCATGAGACCAACAAAGATAGGCGCAATAACGGCCAATAAGCCGGGAAGAATCATCTCTCTTAAAGCAGCGCCTGTGCTAATCCGCACACAGTTAGCATAGTCTGGTTTGGCGTTACCTTCCATAAGACCGGGGATAGTCCTAAACTGTCTTCTTACCTCTTCAATCATGTCAAAGGCGGCCCGTCCAACGGCTTGCATGGTCATCGCAGAGAAGAGGTAGGGAAGCATGCCGCCAATAAAGAGACCGGCGACCACAGCAGGATTTAAGAGGTCGATACTGGTGATACCGGCAGCTGCCGTGTAAGCTGAGAAGAGAGCCAAGGCAGTTAAGGCGGCAGAACCGATGGCAAAACCTTTACCGATAGCAGCGGTGGTATTACCTACAGCGTCTAGAGCATCCGTAATCTTTCTTACTTTGGGATCCAGGTGGGACATCTCGGCGATACCGCCAGCATTGTCGGCAATAGGACCATAAGCATCTACAGCCACAACCATTCCTGTGGTAGACAGCATGCCCACGGCTGCCAGGGCAATACCGTACAGACCAGCAAACTTAAAAGCAATTAAGATAGCTACAACAGTAACAATAACGGGAGCTGCTGTACTTACCATACCGATGGCGATACCGGCAATGATGTTGGTAGCAGTACCGGTCTGGGAAGACTTGGCAATTTCTTTAACGGGATTAAAGTCACCGGAAGTATAGTATTCTGTAATCTTACCGATAGATACACCGGCAATCAGACCGGCTACAGTAGCGATAAAGACACCCATGCCAGTAACCTTACCAGATGCAGGCAAGAGATTAACACAGAGGAAATAAGTAGCAACAACGGACAAGATACTGGCTACCAGAGTACCCATGCTTAAAGCTTTTGCAGCATTGGCACCTTCATCAGTCCTGACAAAAAAGGTACCGATAATCGAGGCCACGATGCCAGCACCGGCAATCAATAAAGGAAGAATAATACCATTGCGTCCTAAACCTAAAGATACAGCCAGGGCCATACCTGCAATAATCGAACCAACATAAGATTCAAAGAGGTCAGCACCCATACCGGCCACGTCACCAACGTTGTCACCGACGTTGTCAGCGATAACGGCAGGGTTCCGGGGATCGTCTTCGGGGATCCCTGCTTCTACCTTACCCACCAGGTCAGCCCCTACGTCAGCAGCTTTGGTGTAAATACCACCGCCCACGCGGCCGAAAAGGGCAATTGAACTGGCCCCCAGGGCAAAACCGTTTACCACATTGGGGTTGTCAAATAAAAAGGTTACAATACCTAAACCAACGAGTCCCAGTCCAACCACAGACATACCCATAACAGCTCCACCGGAGAAAGCAACACCTAAGGCTTTGTTGGCACTTTCCTGAGCGGCATTGGCTGTCCTGACATTGGCCTTGGTAGCCACGTTCATACCGATGTAACCGGCTAAAACAGAACAAATTGCACCAATAACAAAGGCAATGGCAGTTTCAGGCTGCAGACTTTCTGCCCCATGGGTCATAATACCAGCTACGAAAATAACCCCAGCTAAGGCGGCTACGAATACTACCAGGGTTTTATACTCACGGAATAAAAAAGCCATGGCACCCTCATGTATGGCATGGGCGATTTCTTCCATTGTCTTATTACCAGCACTCACACTGTTAATACGGTTTGCTAAATAAAAGGCAAATAAAAGCGCAGCCACCCCGGCCAAAGGTGCCCAAAATGTAAAGTTCATTACCTTTCCTTCCTCCTTAAAAATCTCTCTCTAAAATTAGAAAAGGGAAATTAATAAAGTTAACAGCATGAAAGCAATGGCAGAGATTGTTGACAGTTTACTCAACAATTCATCTAAGCCTTTCTTTTTACCACCTAGCAAAGTTTCAGCCCCACCAGCAATAGACCCGGATAAACCAGCGCTCTTACCGGATTGCAGTAAGACAGTAGCAATAACACCGATGGATGCTAGTACTTGAAGTGCGATAATAACTGTTTTCATTAGGACACCCCCTCCACAAATCAACAGTGATATTTTATCACATAGCGAAACACTAGACAACGTTGTTTTCCACTAATTGTTGTTTTCCACTAATCGTCACCCGCTCCCCACCCCCCGCCCCCCGCCGCCCGACGTTAGCATTATGACAAATGCCGGTAGTACTTCTTTTTAGCTACTAGTCTACCCATATTTAACCTATTAAATAAATACTGGACAGTATTATCTGTCCAGTAAAGTTTGTGGTATTCGGGTCACGGGAAACGGGGATCGGGAGTCGAGACCCTAAAATATGCTTATAAGTTGTAAAGTGCGTCCCTTCCTCTAAAAACGGCGGCTTCATCCAGTTCTTCCTCAATCCGGAGAAGCTGATTGTATTTAGCCACCCTGTCCGTACGGGACGGTGCACCAGTCTTGATTTGACCAGCGTTAACGGCTACGGCCAGGTCGGAAATGGTCACATCTTCTGTCTCACCTGAGCGGTGGGAGATAATGGCGGTATATCCTGCCTTTTTAGCCATTTCAATGGTATTAAGAGTTTCCGTAATGGTACCGATCTGGTTTACCTTCACCAGGATACTATTGGCTACACCCATGCTAATTCCCCTGGCCAGCTTTTCGGTATTAGTGACAAAGAGATCGTCGCCCACGATTTGGATTTTCTTGCCCAGGGCATCGGTCATCATCTTCCAGCCATCCCAGTCATCTTCTGATAAACCGTCTTCTATAGAGATGATAGGATATTTCTTTACCAAATTGCTGTAATACTCCACCAACTGGGCAGAAGTCATAGTCAATCCTTCTCCAGCCAGGTGGTATGCACCTTCTTTAAATAATTCGGTAGCGGCCACATCCAGAGCCAGGAACACATCTTCACCGGGCTTGTAACCGGCTTTATGAATGGCCTCCACAATGACCTCCAGGGCTTCCTCGTTGGAACTGAGGTTAGGCGCAAAACCTCCCTCATCACCTACAGCAGTGTTATAGCCTTTCTTTTTCAGCACGCTTTTCAGGTTGTGGAATACTTCTGTCCCCATGCGCAGGGCTTCAGCAAAGGAACCTGCCCCCATAGGTACAACCATAAATTCCTGGATATCCACGTTGTTATCGGCATGTTTACCCCCGTTAAGAATGTTCATAAGGGGAACGGGCAGTTCTTTGGCATTGGCCCCACCTATGTAGCGGTACAGGGGTAATCCCACAAAGTTTGCCGCTGCTTTAGCTACAGCCATGGATACACCTAAGACAGCGTTGGCTCCCAGTTTACCCTTATTAGGTGTTCCATCCAGCTCAATGAGCATGCGGTCAATGCCTGCCTGATCCAGGGCGTCGGCATCTACAAGAGCAGGTGCGATAATGGTATTCACATTGGTTACGGCTTGCATAACCCCTTTACCCAAAAATCGGCCTTTGTCCTCATCCCTTAGTTCTACGGCTTCATAAGCGCCGGTGGAGGCACCCGACGGTACAGCCGCACGGCCAAAAGACCCATCCTCCAGGGTAACATCAACTTCTACTGTGGGATTTCCCCGGGAATCCAGGATTTCTCTAGCATAAATATCAACAATAATGCTCATGGATATTCCTCCCTTATTTAGTTGATAGTTGTTAGTTGTTAGTTGGTAGTGGATAGTTGTTAGTTGGTAGTGGATTATTTGATTACAGTTCGCAGCAATTTTTCGGGTAACCGGTGACCTGTGACCGGTAATTAACCGGACTCCGGTCTCCGGTCACTGATCCAACAAGCACTTGACTCCGGACACCGGTTACCGGTTTCTGGACACTGGACTCTGTTCACAATTCGAATGTCGGATATCAGATAATCAGAAGTCCTTCACGGTTCACGGTTAACGTTACACGGTTAACGTATTATGAGACTCTCCCCTGTCATTTCGGGGGGCTTGGGCAAGCTCATCAGTTCCAGAATGGTGGGAGCCACGTCCTTCAAAACTCCATTTCTTAATTTCAGGTTTTCCGTTCCTTTTCCCACCAGGATGACGGGCACCGGATTAGAGGTATGAGAGGTTAAAGGTTGGTTGGTCACCTCGTCCACCATCTGTTCCGCATTGCCGTGGTCGGCTGTAATCAGGATGGCTCCTCCTTTTTCCACAATAGGCCCGATAATCATATCCAGGCAGTAGTCCACTGTTTCAATGGCCTTTATTCCTGCCTCAAGCTGTCCGGTATGACCAACCATATCCGGGTTCGCATAGTTTAGGACAATTAAATCATATTCCTTTTCCTGTATTCTTTCCAGTACTTTCTCTGAAATCTCACATGCGCTCATTTCCGGCTTCAGGTTATAGGTGGCTACTTTAGGTGAAGGAATAAGTATTCTTTCCTCCCCTGGATAGGCTTCTTCAATTCCACCATTAAAGAAGAAGGTGACATGGGCATATTTTTCTGTTTCGGCAATTCTCAACTGCTGGAGCCCTGCTTTACTTACGACCTCTCCCAGGGTATTGGCCAGGTCCTGGGGCGGATAGGCTACCGGAGCTTTGATGGTTATATCATACTGGGTAAAACAAACATAGTGGAGATTTAAGTAACCACCGGGGCGGGAAAAGGGTTCAAAGACCTCATCGGTGAAGGCATGGGAAATCTCCCGGGCCCGGTCGGCACGGAAATTATACATAATCATCACATCGCCAGCCTTTACCCTGCCTACAGGTTCTCCTTTATCATCAACAATCACGGTAGGTTCTACGAATTCATCGGTAATCTTCAAGCTGTAGGCTTTCTCCACAGCTTCCAGGGCTAAACAGGCCTTAACGCCTTCTCCTGCTACCATAGCCCGGTAAGCTTTTTCCACACGCTCCCAGCGGTTATCTCGGTCCATGGTATAATAGCGCCCGCTGACAGTGGCAATTTTCCCCAGTTTCAATTCCCCCATCTTCTTCTCCAGGGCAGTGATATATTCCTTAGCACTGGCGGGCAGTACATCCCTGCCATCCAGAATAGCATGGACATATACCTCTGCTACACCCTGGGCTTTGGCCATCTCCAGCAGAGCAATAAGATGGTCCATATGGCTGTGCACCCCTCCGTCAGAAAGAAGGCCCATGAAGTGGAGGGCTTTGTTCTTCTCCCTGGCCGCAGCCATGGCCTCCTTAAGGACGGGGTTATGAGCTAACTCACCCTGGCGTATGGCCCGGTTAATTCGTGTCAACTCCTGGTAGACGACGCGTCCGGCGCCAATATTCAAGTGGCCCACTTCCGAATTACCCATCTGACCTTCCGGTAAACCTACAGCCTCACCTGAAGTTTCCAAAACGGCACTGGGAAACTTATCTATTAGCCTGTTATAGCAGGGTTTATTGGCCAAAGCAATGGCATTACCTGTTTGGGACTCGGAAATACCCCACCCGTCTAATATGACTAACATTACTGGTTTATACGGCATGCTGTCACCCCTATCTTACTGCCCCCTGGACAATGCTGAAGAATGATTCAACCTCTAAACTGGCTCCGCCAACTAAGGCTCCGTCAATATTTTTTTGTTTCATGAGTTCCTTAATATTATCGGGCTTTACACTACCCCCGTATTGGATCCTGATTTGCTCTGCCATCTCCAGGCCGTACTGCCAGGCCAGGAAATCCCGGATGAAAGCGATGGTTTTTTCCGCATCTTCCGGTCTGGCATTGACCCCGGTACCAATAGCCCAGACAGGTTCATAGGCGATAACCAGCTTGCTTACGTCCTCTTTTTCCAGATCTGCCAAACAGCCCAAAAGCTGGTTGCCGCAAACCGTCTCCGTTTGACCTTCTTTTCTTTCTTCTAGGGTTTCTCCGACACACAGGATGGGCGTAAGACCATGTTTGAGGGCAGCTTTAATTTTTTCATTAATAAATTTGTTATCTTCCTGTAAGATTTGTCTCCGCTCGGAATGGCCGAGAATAACATAACTGCAGCCTAAATCTTTGAGCATTAAAGGAGAGATTTCTCCTGTAAAAGCTCCCTGGTCTCTCGGATAAAGATTCTGGGCACCCAATTTTATGCCTGTACCACGCAGGGCTTCACCCACAACCTGTAAGGCAGTAAAAGGAGGACAGATCACCACATCTACTTTTTCATAAAGTTCCGGCTCTGCCGGAAACTGAGCAGCAAAGTTCTCAGCTTCCCGCAGGGTTTTATGCATTTTCCAGTTTGCCGCAATGATTGGTTTACGCATGCTTTCCTCCTTACTTATCCTGCAGGGCGGCTACCCCCGGAAGAATCTTTCCTTCTAAAAACTCCAGGGAGGCGCCGCCGCCAGTGGATATGTGATAGATCCGTTCCGCCACACCGGCTTTCTCCACGGCCGCTACCACATCACCGCCGCCAATAATGGTTTTTCCTTTAGCCGAAGCTACAGCTGCAGCTACTTGGTTGGTCCCTGTGGCAAATTTCTCAAATTCATAAACTCCCAGGGGCCCATTCCAAACCACTGTCTGGGCTTTTTGAATAGTATCTGCAAATTTTTGGATGGTGGCAGGACCAATGTCCAGGGCCATCCATTGCTCGGGTATTTCATTGACGGGAACAACCTTAGCCTGGGCATCAGCAGCAAATTTATCGGCTACCACCATGTCCTGGGGAAGAATGATTTCTACACCCAGCCCGGCAGCCTTTTTCAGGATTTGGGCGGCTACATCCAGTTTATCTGTTTCTACCAGGGATTTACCCATGGCATGGCCCTGGGCTTTAAGAAAGGTATTGGCCATCCCGCCGCCTACCAGGAGATAGTTGACCTTATCCAGGAGATTTTCCATCACCGCAATTTTATCGGAAACTTTGGCTCCTCCTAAAATAGCCACAAAGGGTTTAGCCGGATTATGTAAAACTTCCGACAGCGCTTTAAGCTCCTTTTCCATGAGAAACCCTGCCACTGCCGGTAAGAAGCGGGCCACGCCTTCCGTGGAGGAATGGGCACGGTGGGCCGTACCAAAGGCATCATTGACATAAACATCGGCCAGCTGGGCCAGCGTTCGGGCAAATTCGGGGTCGTTTTTTTCTTCTCCGGCATAAAAACGTACATTTTCCAGGAGCACTACCTGCCCCGGTTTCATCCCTTCCACGACTTTTACGGATTCAGGTCCGCCGCAGTCTGCCGCGTAAAGGACCTCTTCCCCTAAAAGAGAGGATAAATGCTTCACGATAGGGGCTACACTCATTTCCGGTACCACTTTTCCTTTAGGCCGGCCCACATGGGTAATCAGGATGGTTTTCGCCCCTTTTTCCTTTAAATATTTGATGGTGGGTAAAGCCTCTCTTATCCGGGTATCATCGGTAATATTACCATCCTGCAGGGGAACGTTAAAGTCTACACGGACCAGTACCTTCTTACCAGTTACCTCAATATCCCTAACGGTTTTTTTGTTCATCTTACCAATCCTCCTCTAAAAGTTAACGAGTATCGAGTGGATAAAACAGGTAATAGTGACCTGTGACCTGTAACCAGCTTATTAACCGGACTGGGGACGCTGGACTCCAGCCACTTCATACTCGATACTCGATACTTTGTCAGTTTATGAGAGTTTTTTGCCCATTAAAGCAGCCAGGTCTACTACTCTGCAGGAATAACCCCACTCGTTGTCATACCAGGCCACCACTTTCACCATATTACCTTCGATAACCATAGTGGAGAGGCCGTCAACAATGGAAGAGTGACTGTCCCCATTGTAATCTCTGGATACCAGGGGCTCATCGGAATAAGCTAGAATACCCTTGAGGGGCCCTTCTGCCGCTTCCTTGAGGCTGGCGTTTACTTCTTCTACGGTAACACTTTGTCCCAGTTCCGCTACCAGGTCTACTACGGAAACATTGGGTGTAGGAACCCGCATAGCAAAACCGTTGAGTTTACCTTTCAACTCGGGAAGAACCAAGGCTACAGCTTTAGCTGCACCGGTAGTGGTAGGTATAATGGAAAGTCCTGCCGCCCTGGCTCTTCTCAAGTCTTTATGGGGGAGGTCGAGGATTTGCTGGTCATTGGTGTAGGAGTGAACTGTAGTCATCATACCACGCTTTACAGTGTACTTATCGTGGAGAACCTTAACAACAGGAGCAAGACAGTTAGTAGTACAGGAAGCATTGGAAACAATATGATGTTCGGCGGGATTATATTTGTCTTCATTAACACCGATAACGATAGTGATATCTTCACCTTTGGCGGGTGCAGAAATAATTACCTTTTTCGCACCGGCCTGCAGGTGGGCTTTGGCCTTTTCTCCATCAGTAAAACGTCCTGTGGATTCTACGACAATGTCCACACCTAATTGCCCCCAGGGAAGCTGGGCAGGGTCTTTTTCCGCCAGGACTTTAACTTCCCGGCCGTCCACAATAATGCTGTTCTCTTTAGCTTCTACCTTACCTGGGAATCTGCCGTGAACCGAGTCATACTGCAGCAAGTGAGCTAATGTTTTGGCATCTGTCAGATCATTGACTGCTACAATTTCGATGTCCTTATTTCCCAGTGCAGCGCGAAAAACATTGCGACCAATCCGTCCAAAACCATTAATTCCTATTTTTACCATTTTTCTTCCTCCTCTATCCATATTTTAGTTGATAGTTGGTAGTTGATAGTTGTTTTTATAGTAACCGGTAACCTGTGACCGGAAACTGTGAACTATGGAACGTGAACAGTAAACCGTAAACAGCAGACGATAGCCGATATCCGACTTCCGAAATCCGATGTAAACCACTAATAACCAGTAACTAGCAACTAGTAACTAGTCTGCCAGGCGCTGCTGCATGGCTTCAGCGGCACCCTGATCGGTAATTAAAACATCGATGAAACCCCGTTTGACAACAGCCATAATAGCCTGGGCCTTACTCTTTCCGCCAGCTACCGCCACCACCATATTTAACTTCACCAGGTCCTCCAATTTAGGACCAACGGTAGGCGTAACCCCTACTACAGAGCCGTCTTCGGCAAAATAATAGCCAAAAGCTTCACCTACAGGTAACCGGGGAGCTTGCCGTAAAAATTCCTGCCAGTCTATCCCCCTGCGCTGGGCCATTTCCTCGGGAACACCGATCCCATGAATCAGGAGATTTGCACCTTTGTTTAAGGAAATAATCTCCTGTACTCTCACATCGCTTAAAAGGGTCTCTATCTTAACCCCTTGCAGGTTATCGGGTACATGGAGAAGCCTGTAAGAGGCTCCCAGCTTTTGTGCTATCCCGGCAGCAATGGTATTGGCCTGAATTTCTACCTGTTCACCCAAACCACCCCGGGCAGGGACCACCAGAACCCTGTTCTTCCCAGGCACCAGCGGGGGTATATGATGGGCCACCTCGGACATTGTTGTCCCTCCGGTTACAGCAATGACCCAGTCATCCTGCACTACATCGCGGATAAAACGACCGGCCAGCTTCCCCAGTTCTTTAAGAACTTTGGGGTCCTGATCAATATCACCGGGCACAATATGTACCCTGTCTAATCCCATTTTTTCCGCCAAATATACTTCCAGGGGAACTAAGCCACGTAATTTATGTACCAGGGAAGCAAGCATGGGTATCAATTCTTCACATTCCGGCGTTAAGCGGACACCCGCTGCATCAGACACGAGAAGCTGCTGCCCTTTTAGAAAATCTATTTCACCCCGCACAACTCTTTCCCCCAGGGCCAGCTGTTCAGCCAGGAGCCGGCGTCCCACAGGCTGGGCATAACTTATAGTTCGAAGTATATTATACCTTCTTTCCAGTAAATCTATAATTTCCGGAGTGAACCTCTTCAGGATATCTGCCAAATCACTCAAGAAAATCTCCCCTCGGGAGGGACTAATAATGTCCCGCAGTGTCATTTTAGGTCCCGGTTTATGTTAAAATTACTGGGGATAACCCCAGTAATTATTTTAGCAAAATTTTTATGCTCTGGCAAGAGTTTTATATATATTATATATTATAAAACTATTGTATAATTCCTGTTTAGTATCTTTTCCGCTGTCCCGCACTAAGAATACCCAGTTCTTCCCGGTACTTTGTTACCGTCCGGCGGGCAATTTTGATGCCCCGTTCCTGGAGCAGATCGGCAATCTTTTGATCACTGTAGGGCCTGGTACTGTCCTCTTCCTTAATAATGTCTGCAATAATACTTTTAATGCTTTCCGAGGAAGCACATTCCCCCTGTCGCGTGTTTAAGCCGGAAGAAAAGAAAAACTTAAATTCAAAAATTCCCTGCGGCGTCTGCATGTATTTATTGGCTGTAGCCCTGCTGACGGTGGATTCGTGAACCCCGATTTCTTCCGCTATCTGCTTCAGGGTAAGGGGCCGTAAATATTTAATCCCTTTATCCAAAAACTCTCTCTGCATTTTGACGATAGCCCGGCTAACCAGGTAGATGGTCATCCGTCTTTGTTCGATACTGCGAATCAACCATAAAGCTTGGTTTAGTTTTCCTTCTACAAAATCACGGGTAGCCTCATCGACTTTACTGCTTTTATGCAGGATGGAGCTATAGGTTTGGTTAATGGTAAGGCGGGGAATATTCGTATCATTTACCAGGATAATGTACTCATCTTCTACCCGTTGTATCAAAACATCGGGCACGATATAGCGAATTTCTTCCTCTCCCCCGAAAGAGGCCCCCGGTTTGGGATTTAAACTTTTAATAATATCGGCCAGTTGCTGTGCTCTTCCTACGGAAATATCCAGGGCCTGAGCTATACGCTGGAGCTTGCCCGCACCAATATCCTCCAGGTGGTTTTGCACGAGCCGGGTCAATTCCTCATCCAAAAGTCCTTTTTGTTTTAATTGCAGGAGAAGACATTCCCGGAGATCACGGGCTCCCACCCCTGGTGGGTCCAGACTTTGGACCAGATGAAGAATCTTTTCGATATCAGAAACCTTTTTCTTCAAATCCTGGGCTGCCTGTTCCAGAGTAACCTCCAGGTAACCACTAGTATCAATATTGCCGATTAAATAGCGGGCCACCGCTTCCTCACTCGGTTTTAGCCGGATTAACCCCAATTGGGACAGGAGATATTCCTGCAAAGAAACCCCGCGGGTTACCATATTTTCAAAGGCAAACTCCTGTTTAGCCTCCACAGCCATAGGACGTTCCGGAAGGTTTCTCATTTCTTCGATATAATCTTCCCAGTCTACCTCTGTGAGCTTCTTCTCTTTTTTTTCGGGGAAACTATATTCTTCTTCCCTGGCTTCAATCAAAGGATTTTCCAGAATCATTTGATTGACATAATCCGTTAATTCTAAAGAAGACAGTTGGAGAATTTTGATAGCCTGGCGCAATTCAGGTGTCATGATCAATTTCTGAGTCTGTTCAAGGTTCAAACCAAAGCCCAAACTCATCCCCCTACCTCCTTTCCAGAATCACCTTACATTAAAAAACTCTTTACATTAATTGAATAGATTAATTGAATAGATTCTCTGAGAAAAGACAATTTCCTGCAAATTCAGAGATTTTATCATGGGAAATCCTTATCCAGCAGTACCATTTTTTAACCGGCTGTTTCCTGTTGCCTTTAGTACCAGGGTCCCCAGGATGATAAAAGCGGTCAACCCATAGGTAAAGAACTCTACCGTTGGCAGCTGCTCTTCCAAGTAAAGATAGGGATGAAGCTTCCACACATAATCTACATAATCATTAAAAATCAGCCAGAGACTAATAACCCCCCAGACCTTAAAGTCGGGCAGCAGGTAAAGAAGATAGAGAAACCCTTCAACGGCCATGCCCAGGTGGCTTAACATAAGCATAACCTCCTGCCAGTGCCACTGTCCTGAGATATACCAGTAATGAGAATTTACAAAAACGGCCCACAGCCCGTACTTGATGGTGGTAGCGCAGGCTAAATAAGACAGGCAGGGGGTTCTTTTCCCGTAAAGTAAAAAGAGCAAGGATAATGCTAAAAGGGTAGTAGATAAGGGTGAATCAGGCGTGAAGATCCAGTAGATGAAAGGGGTGTTTGCCAGTTGTTCCCGGTACCAGTAATATCCATAGATGGAGCCAAGGAGATTAATCACGATGATAATCCTTATGAACAGGGGATGAAAAAGTATATCACTTCCTCGGCTTACCAGGTTTTTAGCTTTAAGCATCTTTCCCTCCCCCTGAACTTCGCAAGGTTTTGATGGGTACGCCGCCGACAAACTCCCCGGCTAACACATCCCTGTTTACCAGTGAACCGGCAGCCACCACGGCACCGTCCCCAATCCTGATCCCTGGTAAAACGGTAGCATTGGCACCGATCATCACATTAGAACCTATCTCAACGGTGCCCAGGCGAAGTTCTTTAATCAGGAATTCATGACAGAGGATCGTTGAATTATAACCAAGAATGGTATTGTCACCAATGGTAATAAGCTCCGGCCAGAATACATCGACCATAGCCATCAGTCCCCAGGATACCCCCTGCCCCACTTTCATGCCTAAAAAGTAGCGGGCCAGAAGACTCTTCAACCGTAGAGACGGCGAATACCGGCAAAGCTGGATTACGAGAAAATTTTTTATGACTTTCCATGGGGAACAAAACCTAGTCCAGTGCTGCAAAGAATTATAACCTTCTACCGGGAATACTCGCAGTCGCCGCACACACTCACCGCCTTTTCTATTCACTATTCAATATTATAAACCTTATAGTTGTCACCCGCTACCCGATGAACGTAAACCGTTAACCGTGAACCGTTTTATAGTTGCACCCTGTAGTCCTTAATAAAGGTTAACGTGATACGATAAAATTCTACCAACTACCAACTATCAACTATAAGCATAAAAAAAGCGTGACCTACCGTTCACGCTTTTTTTTTATGCTTATTAACCTTGGGAAATAGCACCTACGGGGCAAACCTCGGCACAAGAGCCACAATCAGTACATTTCTCAGCATCGATAACGAATTTACCGTCACCTTCACTGATGGCACCAACGGGACACTGGCTTTCGCAAGCACCACAGGATAAGCACTCATCACTAATAACGTATGCCATGATTTCACCTCCAACTCCTCGTATCTCTGTACTCTTTTCATTATACTAAAAGAATGATAATAAAACACTAATTTTTTATTTTTTTCATACGCTCCCTTAATTCTTCCGCCAGTTCTTCAATTTTGCGTATCCGGTGATTGACGCCCGATTTGCCCACGGGAGGGTCCATCATCTCTCCCAGTTCTTTAAGACTGGTATCAGGATTTTCCAAACGCAGGCGGGCAATTTCCGAGAGCCGGGGAGGTAATTTGTCGAGCCCGATTACGTCATCAATGAGCTTAATATTCTCGATTTGCCTTAAGGAAGCGTTCACTGTTTTATTAAGATTAGCCGTCTCACAATTTACCAGGCGATTCACCTGGTTGCGCATCCCTTTAACAATCCGTATATTTTCAAAATTAAGGAGCGCTTGATGGGCCCCAATAATATTAAGAAAAGCAACTATCTGTTCACTCTCTTTCATATAAACCAGGTGCCAGTTCTTGCGGCTGCTGACCTTAGCCTGCAAACCCTTAAAACTATTTATTAACTGGGCCAGAGCCTCGGCATACTCCAAATGACTGGTAATAATCTCTAGATGGTAATTCCCTTCCGGGCTGTTGACCGAACCCGCTCCCAGGAAAACGCCTCTCAGATAACAACGACGGCAGCATTGTTTTTTTACCAGGGATTTTTTAATACCGGGAAGAATAGAACCGTCTTCAGCAAGAATCCCCAGCTCTTGTAAAATGCGATTCATCTGGGGATGGGGGTTGAGCCGCACGTTATAAATATTATTTTTCTTCAGACGTGCTTTGCGCTGCACACGGATTTCCGGTTCAATAGCAAAAACCTTTTTTAACAAACGGAATATTTTCCTGGCCACTGCCGCGTTTTCCGTCGTCACCTGCAAACCCACTTTATGTTCCGCACTAATGAAAATTGTCCCGTCCATGCGCACAAGGGCTGCCAGTTCAGCCAGCTGGCAGCATCTTTTTTCCGTATAAATATGGGCCAGTTCGTCCTTAGTTTGGGTAGAGAAGGACACTTGTACCCCTCCCTTTATTTTGCTTCTCTTTTTAATCTCTCAGCCAGCAGATACTGGTCTATGGGATTGGGGGCAAATCTTTTCCCTCTTTCCTCCAGGATCAGTTTTAGTATAACCCTGGCCAGCTTTTCTGAATTATGGCGGATATAATTGCTTTCTTGAATTAAGGGTGTGGCAATTATCTTTACATTTAGCTTATTTAGTTTATGCATATCCACTTCTACGCCTTTAGCCCCTTCCAGAGCATACTTTTCACTAAAGTGCTCTGGAATCTTTTCATTATTCACAATGATATAATCCACCAGACCAGGAGCAGAGTGACGATAAAGGGCCTTCAGGTGATCGCTGGCTGTATAATCCCTGGTTTCACCGGGCTGGGTCATGACATTACAGGCATAGATTTTTAGAGCCTTAGTCCGCTGAATAGCTTCAACTACCCCCGGCACCAAAAGATTAGGAATAATACTGGTGTAGAGACTGCCGGGCCCCAGGATGATGGCATCTGCCTCCAAAATAGCCTCGATGGCTTCGGGGTTAGGTTCATAGGTATCAGGTATGGTAAAAACACGTTTGATGGGTTTGTTAACCCGGGCAATGGCAGACTCCCCCATTACCACAGAGCCATCCTGTAATTCCGCTACCAGCACAATATCCGCCAACGTAGAAGGCACAACCCGGCCTCTAATGGCCAGTACCTTACTCATCTCTTTAATGGCTGTCTCGAAACTGCCCGACAAATCAGCCATAGCCGTGATTAATAAGTTGCCCAGGCTGTGTCCCGCCAGTTCCTCTCCCTGGGTAAAGCGATAATTGAAGAGCTTTTCCATAACCAGCTCCGTGTCAGCCAAAGCCACTAAGCAGTTGCGCAAATCGCCGGGAGGTAGGATGCCGAACTGTCCCCGCAGTCTCCCGGAACTGCCGCCATCGTCGGCCGCGGAAACAATGGCCGTAATATTAGAAGTGTATTGTTTTAAACCTCGCAAAAGGACAGCCAGCCCCGTCCCGCCACCGATCACCACCACACGGGGTCCTCTCCTTAAATACTGGCGCTGGTAGGCATTTTTCACCTGGCTGTGGAGGTAGTCAGGAAAAGCAACACGAACAAAAGACTTAACCACTTCCCGAAAACTGTAGACGATGATAAACATTCCCAGGATTACTAAAATAACACCGCTCACTCCACTGCCACTATAACCAAAAAACTCACTGGTTGTATGCTTTAACTGGTTTTCCACATAGCCCAGCACTTCTCCCTGGAAAACCACGGCCATTCCGGCACTAACCAAAAGAATGCCCAAAATGGCCAGGGCCAACCAGCGCTTAATACCTAAACCGGGATAAAGCCACTTAAAAAAACTCATGTGGGCTCCTCCCCTGCACCTTTTTTGTAAAGATCGCGGTGGCGAACGGTAACCTGGTAATCTTTTTGGGTTAAAGCCTCACCCAGGCGATTGGCAATAGCCACTGAACGGTGTTTGCCCCCTGTACAACCAACAGCAATCACTAAATGGGTCTTTCCTTCACTAACATAGTGGGGCAACAAAAAATGCAATAAATCGTTGTATTTGTTTAAGAATTCCGTAGCCAGGGGTGATTTAAATACATATTCCTGGACTTCCGGGTCACATCCCGTCTTGAGCTGAAGATCTTTTTGGTAATAGGGATTGGGTAGAAAACGTACATCAATGAGAAGATCCGAATCCAAAGGTATACCGTATTTATAGCCAAAAGACATAACCGTAATATGCAGGCGTACTTTTTCGTTACCGGGACCATATAGTTCAATAATCTGATTTTTTAATTGACTGGGACTTAATTCTGAAGTATCAATAATTTTATTGGCTATCCCCCGGACTTCTTCTAAACGTTCCCGTTCTATGAGGATGTCTTCCAATAACCTTCCCTGACTGGATAGAGGATGTCGGCGACGGGTTTCTTTAAAACGTTTCACCAGTACTTCGGTACTGGCTTCTAAAAAAAGAATCTCGTAAGGATAACCCTGTTTTTTTAATTCCTCCAGAGCCTGGAATAAATCATCAAAAAATCTGCGGCCACGTATATCAATGACCAGGGCAACCTTGTTAATACGTCCTTCCGCCTGCTGGCAAAGCTCAGCAAATTTAGGGATAAGGGCGGGGGGCAGATTATCTACACAAAAGTAACCTAGGTCTTCCAGGGACCAGACGGCCAGAGTTTTCCCGGCACCTGATAACCCGGTAATGATGACAAAACTAAACTCTTTATTCAGTTCCACGTATCTCCACACTCCCTCACATTCGTTCCCAGGCCGCGGCAGTTTCCTAACGCTTCCCGTTTCCCGCTTCCCGAAACCCGAATTTTTTATGACGGGAAGCGGGTGACGGGTGGCGGACAGCCATAAACTTCGGCTGGATACCGTCTACTGTTCACTGCATATTGTCAGTTCTGTCTCCTGGCATTGCGCACACGTTCCACCGGTACCTGGCACTTTGCTAAAACCCAGGCACCATAATCGAGGCAACCCACACTCTCCGGAAAATGGGCATCACTATTTACCACAAATTCGACCCCACAACGGGCTGCCGCCAAAACGTCCTTATAAGAAGGATGTTTATGCCCGGCATTGATTTCCCAGGCGGTATCCCGGTTAATACAAGCCCTGGCCACTTCCCCAATATCTATTTCCATTTTGAGGCCGGGATGACTGATGGCCCAGACATCATGCTTATGAATGGCCTCTACCAGAGCTTTGGTGTTCTTATTAACCATTCGTTTCTTCAGGGAAGGGAAAAAATTTTTTACCTGGTTTCCCAGAATTAACTCCGCCCCTCTTATTCCATGGGGAAGAACATAGGGATGTAAACCCACAATAAGATAGTCCAGCTTCCTAATCACTTCCCGGCTTATATCCAGTTCGCCGGCAGGACCTACGATATCTGCTTCAGCGCTGGCATACATCTTTAAACCGGGAAATCTGGGAGCAAGTTCCTCTAATTCCTCTTTCACCTTAAAAAAAACCCTGCTGTGCTTTACACCTGTTCCGATATTACGGGGACCATGGTCAGAGATACCAACTTCAGACAACTTACAATGATAGGCAGCTTCTACCATTTCTTCTACGGTAGCCTTTCCGTCACTATAAATGGAGTGCATATGATAATCGCCAGTAAATTGCACAGAACCAAGCCTCCCCCATATCAGTTGGTAGTTGGCAGCAGTTTATCTGCGCTTCCCGTTTTCCGCTTCCCGAGACCCGATATCTTTTTTATACGACTTCCGATATCCGCTTTCCGATATCCGATTAATGTGTATTATCTTTGGAGTATTTACTATTACTATCGGAGTCGGATGTCGGCGGTCGGCAATCGGATTTCGGTTCAGTTTAACGAAACTGAAGTCGACATCGTCCATAGTTAGTATAAGGAGGAAGGAGGATTTAATACATTTGTCCCTCTCTAGCCGACATTGGCTTTGGCCTGTTTTCTCTCACCCAGAAACTTTTTAATTAGCTCCAGGGAAGTGTTGAGAATTTGTTCTTCCCTGATGCCGGCATCATGAATCAGGTTGTAGGCTTCCGGAAATTTTCCTACCAGAGGCGCCCAGTGAGCATCACTTCCCAGAGAAACAAAGGAGCCGTAGCGAGCAACAAGTTTCGCAATATGCTTACAATTGAGCAAACTCCCCCTGCGACTCCCTGTGGAGGTCAAGGAACTGTTGTTTATTTCCAAGGGAACCCCCAATTCCAACGATGCTTGCACTACTTTCTCCGCATCAATAGCAAAGGAAGGATTGCCAGGATGAACAATAATGTCTACCAGAGGATTCTGCATGGCTTTGATCATGGCTCTTGTATTATCTTCCACGCTTCCGGGCTGCAGACAATCCTGGTGAAAACCTGCCAAAACGATATCAAGTTTTTTCAGATATTTAGCTGCCAGGTCTAAGTTACCCTCGTAATCAATAATATTGGCTTCTACCCCCCGTAGAACCTCTACCCCATTGTAGGAGGGAGGAATAATCCTTAAGTTGCTAAAATGATAAGGATGGGGCGCCCCCGGCATAGCCGGGCCATGATCAGTGATGGCCACTAACTTTAAACCGTTTTCCCTGGTCGCCGTAATAATCTCCTGGATAGTACTGTAAGCGTGACCACTGGCAACACTGTGCGTATGAAGATCTGCCAATATCTTCATTCTTCCCCACCTTCTTTAGTACCCATGCTTTTTTCATTATACATTAAATAATTCCAAGAACGAAAGCAATTACATCATCAAAAAAACCAGACCCGGAAAGATATCCGTACCTGGCAAAAGGGAACAGGTATTAAAATTTCCCCAAAAATACTAGGAACCCTTAAGAATACTTAAAACATTTTTTACCTGTAAAGCTACACCAATGCTGAGACAATCTTCGTAGATATCAAAGTATTTACTATGCAGCCCATGGATTATTCCTTTCTCTTTACAGGAACAGCCCAGGGCGAAAAAAGCACCCGGTGCTCTCTCCAAAAAATAAGCGAAATCTTCCACCCCCAGGCTGGCTTCGGTAAGGATATGGACCTTTTCTTTGCCTAGCAGTTCTTCTGCATTTCCCCGGATAAAATCAACAAATTGGTCTGTATTAATCAGGGGTGGATACCCTTCTTCCCTGAGAACTTCTCCCCTTGCTCCCAGCCCTGCCGCTACATGCTGAACCAGGTCCTCAAGCCTTCTAAGGATCTCTTTTCTCGTCACTGGACTAAGTGTTCTCAGTATTCCCGTTATTTCCACTTTATCAGCGATGATGTTGCTTATGTATCCGCCTCTTATGGTTCCCAGGGAAATGACCGCAGCATCCCGGGGATCCACGTTTCTACTGACAATTGTCTGCAAGGCCGTAATAACCTGGGCAGCTGCCGTTATGGCGTCCGTCGCGGTATGGGGATAAGCACCGTGCCCGCTGTACCCGTAAATATTTATGGTCAGAACATCCGATGCAGCATTCATTTGGCCATATTTCACGCCAATGCTGCCGGCAGGAATTTCAGGATTAACATGCAGGCCCAGCACCACATCAACATGGGGGTTCTCCATGACGCCTTCTTCAATCATGTTTTTAGCCCCCCCTGCTGTTTCTTCCGCAGGTTGAAAAAATAGTTTCACATTTCCGGAAAATTCGTCTTGCATTTCCTTTAATATTCTGGCTGCCCCCAGGAGAATGGTCATATGGGCATCATGCCCGCAGGCATGCATTTTTCCTTTAACCCGTGATTTATAAGAGACATTTTTGGCATCCTCTATAGGCAAGGCATCCATATCGGCTCTCAGGGCTACGGTTTTCCCTCCCTTTTTACCCCTGATGATTCCCACCACACCCGTACCGGCAACACCCCTAAAATACTCAATCTTAGAGTCTTCCAGATAACCTGCAATTTTTCGGCAAGTATAGTACTCTTCGTTTCCCAGCTCAGGGTACTGGTGGAACTCCCTTCTCACCCGGGTGAGCCATCCCTGCATCTCCCTGGCTCTGGTTAAGATCTGCTCCTTTGTCATAAGCTAGTGGCACGCTCCTTAATCACCAATTTTCCTGCATCACCGTCAAGAAAACCCTCCACACCTAAAGGGAGGGTAAGCTGGGGACGACAGTGACCGGCCTTCACATTATACAGGGTTGGTTTGTTCAGGGGGCCAAGAATATCCTCCAGTACCTGCTGCAGTGTTAAACTTTCTTCTGGATCGGGAGCCTCATAATTTTGCCACTGACCGATGATAAAGCCCCTGGCTTCTTGAAGTTTTCCCGCCAGCAACAATTGGGTAAGCATCCTGTCTACCCGGTAAGGTTTTTCATCTATATCCTCTAAGAACAAAAGTTTTCCCTCTGTCTCAATTTCGTAGGGGGTACCCAAAGTAGAAACGATCGAGGCCAGGTTGCCGCCGGTAATTTTGCCCTGGGTTTTTCCGGCCACCAAGGTCTTGATTTCTTCTTTTTCCGGATTCAGAACGGTATTCATTGGTTCAGGTAAAGTTACGGCTCTTAACAGGGAATGTTTGGAATACTCGTCAAAATCCCCTGCCATGTCGGAGGCTGCCATGGGTCCGTGAAAAGTAACCAAATCACTTTTCTGATTTAAGGCGATATGGAGGACAGTAATATCACTGTAGCCCACAAACACCTTGGGATTTTTTCTAATCATTTCATAATCAAGCCTGCCTAAGATCCTTGCCCCTCCATACCCACCTCTAAGGCAGAAAATTCCTCTAACTTCCGGATCGGCAAACATAGTATTAACATCCTGGGCCCTTTGCTCATCTGTACCGGCAAGGTACCCCAGCTTTCTATAGCAGCTTGGGCCCATCTTCACCTGAAAACCCAGTTCTTCCAGGGCCTTTTGGGCCAGTTTCCTTTTCTCTTCGGTGGTGGGACTGGCTGGTGCTATAAGTCCTACAGTATCTCCCCTTTTTAGGGCTTGAGGTTTTATCATTTCATCACCTATCCCTGGCCATACTAAAGGGCTTTGTCATAATATTTTATTACGATCCGGCAAGTATATTCTCCAAATTATTTTCCCAGGGGGCTCAATTACAAATAAACTCCATGAAGAATCCTTCATGGAGTTTATTTGTATGCCCCTTTTAAAGCCAGTTCCCTAGCCTGCTGACGCATATGTTTTACAATCAGTTCATCTAACTTGGTACTTACCGCATAGGTCTCTTTCGCCGTCAATAATTTCCGGTTACCGTTTACTATATTATACAATTCTTTTCTCAGGTGCTCCATTTCCTGCAGCAGCTGGGAACCCGTAAACTTGTCCATTTTTACCTCCTGCGGTGATAGATAATTTTCTATTGACTTATTTCGAGTTTTATTTTCAAATTCCTGCCAATAATAAATTTTTCTTGTAAAAAATGTTAAATTTTGTTTATACAATACTTTTATTATAGAATATTCTATTGTCCCAGGACAAATTTTTCAATAACTTCGGCTACCCCATCATCATCATTACTGCTGGTTATATAATGCGCATATTTTTTCACTTCTTCGACAGCATTTCTCATGGCTACGCCAAACCCGGCGTATTTGATCATATCCAGGTCATTGGGGCTGTCACCGACGGCCATAACTTGATGGGCCTCAATATTCAGGCTTTCAGCCAGGGTAGCCAGGGCCTTTCCCTTGGTGGCCTGGGGATGGGCCAGTTCGAGAAAGTAGGGTTTTGATTTTGTTATATTAATACTGTCACCGAAACGTACAGCCAAATCATCAGCCAACCCATCCAGTTGAGATGCCTGAGCAATAATTACAAGCTTAGTGGGTTCGGTATTCATAATTTTTCGTAAATCAGGGACCAGGTGCACAGGTACTTTGGCAATAGCAGCATAACGCTGTCCTTCTGGAGAATCTTCCTGCATAAATAATTCGTCATTTAAATACACATTGAGATGGTAGCCGTAAGGTAGGATAAAGTCCACCAGTTCCCTGGCAGTTTCCAGGGGTATGGGCCTGTGGTAGACCACCCGGCCATCGGCATATTTTACTAATGCTCCCTGGTAAGTTATTAAAGGTAAATCTAAACCCAATTCCTGGGCGAAAGGAAGGGCGGAAGCAAACATACGACCCGTAGCAAGGGTTACTGCGACACCGCGGGATACAGCCAGGCGGATAGCCCTTTTGGCCCGGGGAGAAATTTGCAAATCATTAGAGAGCAGCGTATCATCCAAATCCAAGGCAATTAATCTAATATCGGACACGGTAAACCTCCAGTCAGTTACTAGTTATCAGTTACTAGTTACTAGTGTGACATAGTCAGTAGTTGGTTAGTACGACTTCCGTTTTCCGATTTCCGACGACCGAATATAAAGGCTTAAGAAGAAAGTCGGACTTCGGCTATCGGCTATCGGATTGTCGAAGCTTAGTCTTTCACCAGCGCTGTCAGTAAGCTGCTGATCAGGGAAAGCACAATAGAACCCACGATAGCAGAAAAAACACCGCTAACGGCAAAGCCCCGGACCAGACCAGCGGCTATCATTAACATCAGGCCATTGACTACAAAAGTAAAGAGCCCCAGTGTAATAATGTTTAAGGGCAGGGTCAGGAGAAGAAAGAGGGGACGAATTACGGCATTCACAATGCCCAGGACCAGAGCCGCCATGAAAGCAACCCCCGGGCCGCTGATGCTTATTCCCTCAAGGAAAGTGGCCGTAAGCAATAAGGCCAAACCGTTTAATAACCAGCGAATGAGTAAAGACATGTTGGTACCTCCTCAGTAGTTCGCTACTTTTTCGTAAAAACGTTAACCGTTAACAGTTAACCGTAATTAAGATTTCATAATGGGTTAAATATATCCCTATAATCCTGCTAAGACACGGTTTACGGTTTCACGGTTCACGGTTTACGTCATTCATTTCCGCGGGATGAAAATAGTTCCACACATTGGTGGCCGCTTCCCGGGTAAGACCTGGTACCCTAAGGAGTTCTTCCAGGGAAGCACCTTTTATTTTATTTAAGGAAAGGCCAAAATGCCGGAGAAGGGCTTCCTTTCTTTTAGGCCCAATACCAGGTATTTCGTTCAATACTGAAGCCAGGTTACGCTTACCCCTTAATAGTCGATGGTAAGTGAGGGCAAAACGGTGGGCCTCGTCTCTAATTCTCTGAATAAGATACAAACCTTGAGAATTTCTGGGCAAGATGATGGGCTCTGAGCAGTCTTCCCTGTAAAGCCACTCATTTTCTTTAGCCAGGCCCACGGTCATGATGGACCCGTAACCCAACTGGTGCATCATTTCCCTGGCAGCGGCAAGCTGTCCTTTTCCCCCGTCAATAATAACCAGATCGGGCAGGGTGCTGAATTTGGCATCACCCTCCCGGGCCTTTTTGAACCGGCGAAAGATAACCTCAGCCATACTGGCAAAGTCGTTAGGACCTTCCACTGTTTTGATCTTGAACCTGCGGTACTCCTGGGGACTGGCTTTGCCGCCTTCAAAAACCACCATCGAAGCCACAGACTCACTGCCTTGGATATTGGAGATATCATAGCATTCCATACGCTGGGGAAATTCATCCATCTCCAAAGCCTCGGCAATTTCCTTTAAAGCCTCTTCCGCACGGTCCTGGGCCTGGGCTTTGGTACGGGCTTCCTGCTCCAGGGCCTCCTGGGCATTCTTGCCTACCAGCTCAACTAGCTGGTACTTGTCACCACGTTTGGGAACTTTAAGCTGCACCTTGCTGCCTCTCTTACCGCTGAGCCAGGTTTCAAGTACTGCTGCCTCTTCCAAATCCTCGGGAAGCAGGATCTCTCCAGGGATGAAATCAACCTGGCTGTAGTATTGCTTGATAAAAGCTGCCAAGATTTCCTCCCGCTTTTTTTCATCAGTACCGAATAAAAAGAAATGGTCCCGCCCAATCAATTTCCCGCTCCGTACAAAAAACACCTGAACACAGGCTTCATTAAAGCCGCGGGCCATATTAATGACATCCATATTGGCAAAACTGCCGGAAATAATCTTTTGTTTTGCAATTACTTTTTCTATAGCCAGAAGCTGGTCCCTGATTTCTGCAGCCTTTTCGAACTGCAAGTTTTCTGCAGCCTCTTCCATCCGTTTATTCAACAGGTTTGTCAGATCCTCCTGTTTCCCTTCCAGAAAAAGGATTACTTCCTGGATCATTTTCCTGTATTCTTCCTGACTGATCCGGCCGCTGCACGGGGCTACACAGCGTTTGATATGGGAATTAAGACAGGGCCGTTCCTGTTTTTCAAAGGTACGCTGTTTACAGGAACGCAGGGGAAATAACCGCTTTAAGAGCTTGAGGGTCTCATGGACGGCCCCGGCACTGGTATAGGGGCCAAAATAACGGGCCCCGTCTTTTTTCATAGCCCGGACAACCTCTATACGGGGAAAAGGTTCCTGAACAGTAACTCTCAGGTAGGGATAATTCTTATCGTCTGTAAGACGAATGTTATACTTGGGCTTGTGTTCCTTAATAAGGTTGCATTCCAAAATAAGAGCTTCTACTTCTGTATCAGTAAGAATATATTCCAGGTCGGCGATATTGCTTACCAGAGCCTTGGTCTTAGGCGAATTGGCGTGCTGAGAGGTAAAATAAGACCTTACCCGGTTTTTCAGGTTCAGTGCTTTGCCCACATAAATAATGTTATCCTTGTCATTTTTCATTAGATAAACTCCGGGTTTTTCAGGCAGGTTCTTTAGTTTTTCTTCAAGCATAGTTTTCACCTCGCCTTCCGCCTTCCGACTTACGAAAGTGACCAGAATCCAGTGTCCTGTGACCAGTGAAATAATATACCGGGCATCGGTCACGGGTCACCGGTTCCATACAAACTTCTACCAACTACCAACTATCAACTACCAACTATTTCGCCGCGCAGCGAGCATTATCGAGCACCGGCTTCAAATATTTACCCGTGTAACTCCAGGGATTCTCACAGATTTCTTCGGGGGTTCCTGTGGCTACAATCTCTCCCCCTTTTTCGCCGCCTTCCGGTCCCAGGTCAATACAATAATCAGCTGTCTTAATCACATCCAGGTTATGCTCAATCACCAGCACCGTGTCGCCGGCATCGACCAAACGGGTCAAAACCCCCAGCAGTTTATGAATATCGGCCACATGGAGGCCTGTGGTAGGCTCATCCAGGATGTAAAGGGTTTTCCCGTTGGTACGCCTGCTTAATTCTGTGGCCAACTTAACCCTTTGGGCCTCACCGCCGGAAAGGGTGGTAGCAGGCTGGCCTAGCTGGATATAACCCAGGCCTACATCCTGCATGGTCTTCAGTTTGCGATAAATTTTGGGATGATTCTGGAAGAATTCAGTGGCTTCATCCACCGTCATCTCCAAAACCTGGGCGATGGATTTCCCTTTATATTTAACTTCCAGGGTTTCCCGGTTATAGCGTTTACCCTTACAAACTTCACAGGGGACGTAAACATCAGGGAGAAAATGCATTTCAATCTTGATGATACCATCACCGCCGCAAGCTTCACAGCGCCCACCCCGTACGTTAAAACTAAAGCGCCCCGGCTTATAGCCCCGCATCCGGGCCTCAGATGTCTGGGAGAAAACCTCCCTGATAGCATCAAAGACTCCGGTGTATGTTGCGGGATTAGACCTGGGGGTTCTGCCTATAGGCGACTGGTCAATATCAATGACTTTGTCCAGGTATTCCAGGCCTAGAATCTCGTCATGCTGACCAGGCTTAGTCTTGGAACCGTAAAGTTCCTGGGATATGCGCTTGTACAGTATCTCATTGACCAGGGTACTTTTCCCGGAACCTGAAACCCCTGTGACGCAAGTAAACAGATTAAGGGGGATACGGACGTCAATATTCTTCAGGTTGTTCTCCCGAGCACCCCGTACTTCCAGCCATTTTCCGTTAGGCTTACGCCGTACGGAGGGTACAGGTATATATTTTTCACCCCGCAGATATTCGGCGGTAATAGATCCCTGGGCAGCCATGATTTCCTCAAGTGTACCTTGCGCCACGATTTGTCCCCCGTGGACCCCCGCCCCCGGACCAATATCAATAATATGATCCGCTGCCCGCATGGTGTCCTCATCGTGTTCTACTACGAGCACTGTATTTCCCAGATCCCGCAGGCGCTGGAGGGTAGCGATAAGCCGGTCATTATCCCGCTGGTGCAGTCCTATAGAAGGTTCATCCAGGATATACAAAACACCGACCAGACTGGAACCGATTTGCGTGGCCAGCCTGATCCGCTGGGCTTCCCCGCCCGAAAGCGTCCCTGCTGAGCGATGTAAGGTCAGATAATCCAGACCTACATTGACCAGGAACCCCAGGCGTTCTTTGATCTCTTTAAGAACCTGACGGGCAATATATTGTTCCCGTTCTGTAAGCTTCAGGTTCTGGAAAAACTCCAGAGCTTCGCGAATGGAAAACCTGGTAACATCCCAAATATTTTTTCCATTAATGGTAACGGCCAAACTCTCAGGTTTCAGACGGGCTCCCTGGCATTGGGGACAGGGAGTGCTGCTCATGAATTCCTCGATTTCCTGACGGGAGTGGTCCGACTGGGTTTCTTTATAGCGCCTCTCTAAGTTGGGAATGACCCCTTCATAAGCGGTGTCAAAAGTGCGCAGTTCTCCCTGGGCATTATGATAGCGGAAACGAATTCTCTGCCCCTTAGAGCCGTAGAGTATCAAGTCCTTTTGTTCGGGGGTAAGTTCCTGGAAAGGAACGTGCATGGAAAACCCGTACTGCTGGGCCAAAGATTCGATCATATTCATATACCAGAGGTTGGTAGCCTTATTCCAGGGCGCTATGGCACCTTCGGCCAGGGTTTTACCGGGGTCGGGGACCACCAGATCAGGGTCTATCTCCATTTTAATGCCCAGACCGCTGCAGGCAGAACAGGCGCCATAAGGATTATTAAAAGAGAACATGCGCGGCGTCACTTCTTCAAAACTGATCCCACAGTCGACACAGGCAAATTTCTGGCTAAAAACCAGCTCTTCTTTGTCAATCACATCCACCGTCACCAGCCCATCAGAAAGACCCATGGCCGTTTCCAGGGAATCGGCCAGCCTCTTCTCCACCTCAGGCCGAATGATAATCCGGTCTACCACCACTTCGATGGTATGTTTTTTGTTTTTTTCCAGTTTAATTTCTTCCGTTACCTCTTTGATCTCACCATTTACCCGGACCCGCACAAAACCGTTTTTCTTGATATCCTCGAAAATTTTCTGGTGTTCCCCTTTGCGTCCCCGTACCATGGGAGCCAGAATCTGCAGTCTGGTTCCTTCCGGATAGGTCATGAGCTTGTCAACAATCTGCTCCACCGTCTGCTGGCTGATGGGCTGACCGCAGCGATGGCAGTGGACCTTACCGATCCTGGCAAATAAAAGTCTCAGGTAATCATATACCTCCGTCACCGTCCCCACGGTGGAACGGGGGTTTTTGCTGGTGGTCTTCTGGTCAATGGAAATAGCCGGAGAAAGCCCCTCAATATAATCTACATCAGGTTTATCCATCTGTCCCAAAAACTGGCGGGCATAGGCTGAGAGAGACTCCACATACCTTCTCTGGCCTTCCGCATAAATCGTATCAAAAGCTAAGGAGGATTTACCCGAGCCGCTTAAGCCTGTAATGACGACTAATTTATCCCGTGGAATTTCCACATCTATATTCTTTAAATTGTGGGAGCGCGCCCCCTTGACAATTATTTTATCCTTGGCCATTTCCTGTTTCCTTTCCGCAATACTTAAAGTACGTGAACAGTGAACCGTTAACTACCAACTACCAACTATCAACTACCAACTATCAACTAATCAAAGCTGCCCCCTCAGTTCAATGATGGCGTCCCGCAGCTGGGCAGCCCTTTCAAAAGCCAGCTGTTTGGCAGCTTCTTTCATTTCTTTTTCCAGATTAGCAATAAGCCGTTTAATTTCTTCTTTTGAAAGCTTATTCGTATCAGTCTCATAAATAGCTTTGGTGTCGGCAACCATGGTTGCTTCAATCACATCCCGGACCGCTTTTTTCACAGTCTTGGGCGTTATATGATGCTCGGCATTGAATGCTAACTGAATCATACGCCGGCGATTGGTCTCATCGATGGCTTTTTGCATGGAGTCTGTGATGTTATCGGCATACATAATCACCTGCCCGTTGGCGTTACGGGCGGCCCTACCGATGGTCTGTATGAGAGAGCGCTCTGAGCGCAGGAAACCTTCTTTGTCGGCATCTAGTATGGCCACCAGCGATACTTCCGGTAAGTCCAATCCTTCCCGTAAGAGGTTAATGCCCACCAGGACATCAAAAGTACCCAGGCGCAAATCACGAATAATCTCCATGCGTTCCAGGGTCTTTATTTCTGAATGGAGGTAGCGTACCTTGACCCCCATCTCCCGGAAATAATCTGTTAAATCTTCCGCCATTTTCTTGGTAAGGGTTGTGACCAAGACCCGCTCATCCCGGTCCACCCGTTTTTTTATTTCTTCCAAAAGATCGTCAATCTGCCCCCTGGTAGGACGGACAAATATTTCAGGGTCAACAAGACCTGTGGGCCTAATGATCTGCTCCACGATGGCCTGGCTGTGCTCCAGTTCATAGGGGCCGGGGGTAGCCGAAACGTAGACAACCTGATTTACCATCTTTTCGAACTCGGAAAAACGCAAAGGACGGTTGTCCAGGGCAGAAGGCAACCGGAACCCGTGTTCCACCAGAGTTGTCTTGCGGGACCTGTCCCCTTCGTACATACCACCTAACTGGGGAATGGTCACATGGGACTCGTCGATGATAAGCAAGAAATCCTTGGGGAAATAATCCAGCAGGGTATAGGGTGGTTCACCGGGTTGCCGCCCCGTTAAGTGACGGGAATAATTTTCTATTCCGGAGCAAAACCCCACTTCCCGCATCATCTCCATATCATAACGGGTACGCTGTTCTAAACGCTGTGCTTCCAGGAGTTTATTTTCACGGCGCAGTTCAGCCAGTCTTTCTTCCAATTCTTTCTCTATGTTAATGAGTGCACGCTCCATGTTCTCCCTGCCTGTCACATAGTGGCTGGCCGGGAAGATGCTGACATGGCGCCTCAGTCCTAAAACTTCACCGGTCAGGACATCTATCTCAACGATTCTTTCCACCTCATCGCCGAAGAGTTCTATCCTGATTGCTTTTTCTCCATAGGAGGCGGGAAATACCTCAATGACATCACCGCGAACCCGAAAAGTACCGCGGACAAAATTAATGTCATTTCTCTCGTACTGGATATCGATAAGTTTCCTAAGAATGGCTTCACGGTCGTAAGTCTGTCCTAAACGCAAAGACAGGGTTTGGTCCCTGTATTCTTCCGGAGAGCCCAGGCCATAGATACAGGAAACACTGGCCACCACGATAACGTCCCTTCTTTCAAAAAGAGCTGCCGTGGCCGAATGGCGCAGTTTCTCAATTTCCTCATTAATAGAAGCATCTTTTTCTATATAGGTATCCGTCTGGGGAACATAAGCCTCCGGCTGGTAATAGTCGTAGTAACTCACGAAATATTCTACCGCATTGTCGGGGAAAAATTCCTTAAATTCGCTGCACAACTGGGCGGCCAAAGTTTTGTTATGCGCAATGACCAGGGTAGGCTTCTGCACCATCTGGATAACATGGGCCATGGTATATGTTTTACCGGTGCCGGTAGCCCCCAATAAAGTCTGGTGTTTAAGCCCTTTTTGGATATTTCTGGCCAGGGCCTCAATGGCTTTAGGCTGGTCACCTTGGGGTTGATATTCAGATTTTAACTTAAAAACATTATCCATGTTATATCACCAGTGTTAAAAAAGTTATAATCATATTATTTAATTATACCATAATTAAGAGTAATTCGTATTACTACAGTTCGACTACCGATTTCCGACCTCCGACTTCCGACAAAGAAACTTGCTTACTGGTACAAACAATTTTACACACATACTGATTATACCTTTTATTTGACTACGCATATTATGTTTAATCTTGCTGAAAAATAAGGAATGACCCTATAAATATAATTACAAGAATAGCAAGCTCTAAAACAATTCTCACATTTGGAGATCGAATGTCGGTTGTCGGCAGTTGTCATAGGAAGGTGAAACCTTGCTCACCCGGCGGGAATTTCTTAAACTCTGTGCTACAGCTTCCCTTTCCCTGGGATTATCCAATACCCTTATCCTGGAAATGGCTGAGGCTTTTGCCCAAAAATTAATTCCCAAACCTCCCCTTATCTGGCTGGAGCTGGGTACCTGCACCGGCGAGTCCATCAGCCTGGATAACGCAGTAAATCCCGACCTCAAGGTACTGCTTCAAGATATGATCGACCTAAAATACCACTGGCTTTTGATGCAAGCTCAGGGAGAAAGGGCTGTACAGGCCATATTCGAGACAATGGATAATCACCCCCACGAATACATCCTGGTGGTGGAAGGCTCTGTCATTACCAGGGACCAGGGAAGATACAATATGGTCTTCGCCTATAACAACAAAATGTATACGGGAATTGATGCCCTAAGGCTCATTGCTGACAAGGCCAAATATGTAATTGCCGTAGGTGACTGTGCTGCCTATGGCGGTCCTACCGCCGCCTTTCCTAACCTGGCGGGAGCAGTAGGGGTATGGCAGGTCATAGACCGCAAAGTCATCAATGTCCCCGGCTGCCCTTCCAATGCCGACTGGATGATGGGCACCAT
>CAZWTM010000030.1:0-30715 GCA_964637385.1 uncultured Peptococcaceae bacterium | reverse complement strand
ATTTGTCCTAAATACTCTTAGTCTGCATTTTTCATATGCTAATTAACACTACCCCAAGAATATTGTGCCCCTTCTGAAAAAGCCTATCCTGTCAATACTTAGTTGTGATAAAATTTTGTTGCTAATGAGTTAGTGCAAAAGGAGATAAATGTTTGGAACAAATTGACCTTTAAATTCGTCTATACAAATTGGTACATGAAAGGAGGCAGTTGATCCGTGTTCAGTGACGAGGCATTAGTAGCAAGAAGCAAAAACGGCGATATCGATGCTTTTGAAGAATTGGTGAGCCGTTACGAAAGAAAAATATATACTGTGGCTTACCGGTTCATGGGAAATCACGAAGATGCCAATGATTTATCCCAGGAAGCTTTTTTGCGTGCTTTCCAATCTATTAGCAGTTTTCGCCGTGAAGCGTCTTTTTTAACCTGGATGTGCCGGATTGTGACTAATCTTTGCCGTGATGAGCTGCGGAAGAAGTATCGGGCGCAAATAGAGTCTCTGGATGAAGAAATCACTTTAGGTGAAGGAGAAGTGAAAAAACAAGTTGCTTCCTCTGAACCTGGTCCTGCTGAACTTTATGAAACAAAGGAATTACAGGAGAAAATTCAAGAACTGATTAATACCCTTTCTCCCGAATTTCGTTTAGCTCTGGTTTTAAGAGATATTCAGGGTTTTACTTATGAGGAAATTGCTGAACAGCTGGAATGCTCCCTTGGGACTGTGAAATCTCGGATTAACAGGGCCAGAAAATACCTTAAAGATAAACTGGTACATGATTGGGAACAAAAACAAGTTCCGGAGCGTCTATACCGATAAGAAAGGGGGGGAGGCAATGAACTGTAGAGAAATCCAGGTTAATTTATCTGCTTATATAGACAAGGCTTTATCAGAAAAGGAACTGGTTGTAATCGAGGAACACCTGGCCAAATGCCCCGAATGTTTGGAAGAATTTAACGCACTTAAAGAAACTATTAATATGATTTCCTCGTTGGAAGAAATTATACCGCCAGCCCGTTTCCGCAGGGAACTGCGGAAAAAACTGGAGAAGGCTTCGGAAAAACCGAAAAAACTTCGGGTTCAAGGACTAATAAATTCATCGTTATCTAAATTGCGCACCTCAGGTCTTATGCCTGTAGCTGCGGTTCTGATCCTGATGCTGGCTGTTCTGCCTTTTATGGCTGATAATATAAATGAAGATTTAAACCTGAATTCAAAAATGAATTATTCTCTGGCTGACAAGGGGACTCCAAACGTAAAAGCCCCGGCTCCAAAGACTTATGGTGTGGCCATGGACCAGCAAGCTGGGATAAAAAATGAGGCTGCTTCGCCCAGTCCGGCTCCTGTTTCTGAGGGATCGGCTAAAGTTCAGCTTACGGGGGAAGTGGAAAAGGCCCGTGCAGCCGGACCCCAGGTGGCTTCCATAGACAGGAAACTCATTAAAAATGCTGATGTTTCCCTCCAGGTCGACAATTACCAGGCAGCTGTGGAGAACCTTAAAAATCAAGTCTTATCTTTGGGCGGTTATATCTCCAGCGAATCTGTGAATACCAGAGGACCGGAAGGGATTTTGAGCGGCCGTTTGCAGGTCAGAGTTCCCCAGGATAAATTTGAAGCCTTCCTCTCGGGGATGGAAGGTCTGGGTAAGGTGACAGGGCGTCATGTCTATACTCAGGACGTGACGGAAGAGTATGTAGATGTGCAGAGCCGCCTTAAAGCTTATAAAACTAAGGAAGAACGACTTCTGGCCATTCTCCAGAAGTCAGGACAGTTGAGTGACATTCTGGCCGTCGAAAACGAGCTGGCTAATACCCGGGCCCAGATCGAATCTCTGGAAGGACGCCTGCGTTATCTTGATAACCGCACTGATTTCTCCACCGTCGGTATCAATATTCAGCAAACGGCTGCGCCTACCCAGAGGGTTTCTACGGGAGGCCTCCAGGGGGTTTTGAGCAAAGCTAAAGAGGCCTTTATCAGGACAATTAATAACATCTTATTAGGTATTGGCAAGCTTATCGTATTCTTCAGTTCGGCCCTTCCCTACCTGGTGCTGATTGCCCTTGGTTTGGGTGCCGGCTGGTGGTTCAAGAAACGTTATTCTTCTCAGAAATAATGAAATAATAATGAAAGAAACGGTGTGCAGGAAAATAATCTTGTACACCGAATTTTTTTAAAGGACATACTAGATAAATGAGGTGGGATTCGGTCATGCCACCTCGTTCCTAAATCGACCCATAGAACAGACTGAAGCAAGCTCCTTTCGGGATAAATCAGTGTGTTTGGCTATGCTCCGATATGGAACGTTTATGCATATCCCTCATCTCGCGTTTTTTAACGTCGGAATTCGGATGTCGGATATCGGAAGTCATATTAAAGGAAGGTGACCATATTGTCGGACAAGTTTATTTTGGTTGATGGCAACAGCCTGGCTAACAGGGCTTTTTATGCCATTCCTATGCTTTCTAATTCACGGGGATTTATTACCAATGCCATTTACGGATTTTATAACATGCTTTCCCGCATCCTGGAGGATGAGAAGCCTAAATTTCTGGCTATTGCTTTTGATAAGGGTAAGATTGTCTTTCGTCACCAGGATTATCAGGAATATAAGGCACAGCGCAAAGGGATGCCTGATGAGCTGAGGCCCCAGTTTCCCGTGTTGAAAGAGCTATTAAAGGCAATGAATCTGGCAATTTTTGAAATAGAGGGCTATGAGGCCGATGATATCATCGGCACCCTGGTCAAATGGGGTGAACAGGAAGGTTTACAAAATATCATCGTTACCGGGGACAGGGATGCCTTCCAGTTAATTTCGCCGCAGACTCAGGTGGTTTTAACGCGTAAAGGCATTACCGAACTGGAATTGTATAACGAAGAAATCCTTCTGGAGAAATATGGCCTTAAGCCTTCTCAGATGATTGATCTAAAGGGCTTGATGGGTGATGCCTCCGACAATATCCCGGGTATACCTGGCATAGGGGAAAAAACTGCCCTCAAACTGATCCGGGAATACGGTGATATTGAGAACGTACTGGCTCATGCCGGGGATTTCCAGGGAAAAAAACTGGGGCAGCTCTTGCTTGAGTATGCTGATCAGGCCCGGCTCTCCAAAAAGTTAGCCACCATAGAATGCTGTGTACCCCTGGAGATTACGAAAGAGGCACTGCTGATCAGGGAGCCCGATTATCCCAGTTTATTGGAACAGCTACAGGAACTGGAGTTTAAAAACAGCATCCAGGCCATCATGGAAAAAATGGCTTCAGCGGGTAAGAAAACAGAAGAAACAAAGAATGTACCACAAAGGGGTATCGTGGTAAAGGAGCTAACCTTTTTGACCCAATATCTCTCTACAGTGAAAGAGAGGTTATGCCTTTTGGTAAAAACCGTCGGGGAAGGGGTGACAGGTGCCAGAATCACAGGACTGGGCCTTCTAACCCCCTGCCGGGAACCATTGTGGCTGAAGTGGCAGAATGACGCTGAACTGGAAAGCCTTGTGCAAGGTCTCAAAACATATTTAGAGGATGAAAGCCTTCCCAAAACAGTCCATGATGCAAAAAAAACCTTACTGGCCCTTAATTCCTACGGTATAGAGTTGAAAGGCGTAGATTATGATACCCTGATCATGGCCTATCTCTTAAATCCTTCCCGGCCGGAAACCAACTTATCCCTTTTGGCTGCTGAATATCTGGGCCAGAGGGGGACCTTTGAGAATGAAATGGAGGAAGCATTTTCCCAACTACAGTTTATGGAGGCCCTGGGGCCCCAGTTGCGAAAGGCACTGGAAGAACAGAAAATGTGGAGCCTCTATCAGGACCTGGAGCTACCCCTCTCTTATGTCCTGGCTAAGATGGAACTGGCCGGAGTAAGACTTGACCGCAAAATACTGGTTGAGATCGGGGAAGAACTTGATAAGGCGATTAATAAGTATACGGCAGAAATATATGATTTAGCCGGAGAAGAGTTTAACATTAACTCACCGAAACAGCTTGGCGTCATTCTTTTTGAAAAATTAGGTTTAACCAAGGGAAAAAAAACCAAAACCGGTTATTCTACCAGTGCCGATGTACTGGAGGCTTTAGCCCAGGAACATGAAATAGTAGCTAAAATTCTCCAGTACCGGCAGCTGGTTAAACTAAAATCCACTTATATTGATGGGTTACAGGCCATTATTCATCCCGTTACCGGCAAAGTTCATACATCCTTTAACCAGGCGGTAACGGCCACGGGACGCCTGTCAAGTACAGAACCAAACTTACAGAACATACCGATCCGTATGGAAGAAGGAAGACGGATTCGAAAAGCTTTTATCCCCTCCCGGGATGATTACATGCTTCTAACGGCAGACTATTCTCAGATAGAACTGCGGATTCTGGCCCATATGGCTCAGGACGAAGTTTTAATCGAAGCTTTCCGGGAGGACCAGGACATCCATACACGGACGGCTTCCGAGGTCTTTGGCGTAAGGATGGAGGATGTGACCAAAGAAATGCGGCGTGCAGCCAAAGCGGTGAATTTTGGAATTGTCTACGGGATCAGTGATTTTGGTCTCAGCCAGGACCTGGGGACCAGCCGGGCAGAAGCCAAGGCATATATTGACAGTTATTTTGCCAGGTATCCCGGAGTCAAAAGGTATATTGAACAAACCATTGCCCAGGCCCGGGAAAAGGGGTATGTGGAAACCCTGTTAAAAAGGCGGCGTTATTTACCCGATATCTTAAGCCGTAACTTCCATTTGCGCAGCTTTGCGGAGCGGGCGGCCATGAATACGCCTATCCAGGGAAGTGCCGCGGATATCATCAAACTGGCTATGCTCAAACTCCAGGCAGTGATGGAAAAAGAACAGCCTGAAGCGCATATGATTTTACAGGTTCATGATGAATTGATTTTTGAGGTTCCCCACCCAAAAATTCCCGTTGTGGGAGCTATCGTGAATGAGGTTATGAGCCAGGCCTACCACCTGGCTGTCCCTTTGAAAGTTGATTTGCATACAGGGCCCAACTGGTATGATTTAGTACCTTTCAAGGTTTAGGAGGAAAAAGATGCCTGAACTACCCGAAGTAGAAACAGTTAAACGCAGCTTGGAATCTCACCTGGTAGGAGAGAAGATTACAGGGATAGAGATTTATTATGGTGGTATTATCAAGGAACCGGAACCCGCTCTCTTCCGGAGTCTCATCGTGGGTAAAGAGATCAGGAGTCTTACCAGAAGAGGCAAATATCTTCTTTGTGAGCTAAGTGAAGGCCTGACCCTGGTCATTCACCTGCGTATGACAGGGAGGCTTTATCTCACAGACCCGCAACAACTGGTAGAAAAACATACTCATATAATTTTCCGGCTTTCAGGAGGGAAGGAACTGCGTTTTCATGATACTCGAAAATTTGGCCTCATTTATCTTGTACCCACCGGCTGCTGGCAGCCTATTGGAGGGTTGTTCTCCCTGGGGCCTGAACCCCTGGAAGAGGCATTTACCCTGGCTTATCTACAAGAAAAAATCAGGGACAGGAAAACCAGGCTGAAGAATTTTCTCCTGGACCAACGTTTCATTGCCGGTATAGGCAATATCTACGCTGATGAAATTCTTTTTGTGGCAGGTTTACATCCCGAACGTCCTGTGGAAACCCTTACTGCCAAAGAAGTGGAACGCCTTTACCATGCGATTCGCTCTCTTTTACAGGCTGGCATCGAGCACCGGGGGACCTCTTTTCGCGACTATGTGGATGGGATGGGGGCCAGGGGAGGATTTCAAAATAAACTGAAAGTCTATGGTCGTGGGGGAGAACCTTGTGAACGGTGTGGCACCAGGCTGGTAAGGAGCGTGGTAGCGGGACGGGGAACAGTCTTTTGTCCTTGCTGCCAGGCCTAAACACTAAAATTGCGTCCCCTTCATATAGTAATGGTAACGAAAACTTAGTGAGGGGGAATTTAATTTGTTGTGGTCAATGATCGTTTTTTCAGTGGCTTTAAGTCTTGAAAAGGTAAAGGGAGAGGTTAGTCTGGTTCCTGGCGGTATCATTATTTTTTTAGGCTTGAAGAAGCTCATTCATTTTTAGACTTGAAAGCGCTCAGGCAACAAGATATGATTAGGGCAATAGGTTATTAAGGCGACATCCGATATCCGTTTTCCGATATCCGATATCTTTTTTGACGAATACGGCTTCGCCTCCCGACATCTGATTCCCGAGTTTAATTGCTTCCTAGTCCATGTTTTATTACAGCATTGTCGGAAGTCGGCAGTCGGAGAGCGGAAGTCGGCAATCAGTAGTCGGTAAGCTGCTGTCGGCTGTCGGTGTTCGGTTTTCGGAAATCGGTTAACGGTTCACGGTTAACGGTAAGCAGAAGTCGGAAGTCGGGAAGCACAAAGAAATAGAGGAGGATCTCCATACTTGTTGGTAATTGGTTTGACCGGGGGTATTGCTTCGGGAAAAAGTACGGTCTCTCGCTATCTACGGGAGCGGGGAGCAGTAATTATTGATGCGGATACCCTGGCCAAGGAACTGGTGGCCCAGGGTACCCCTGCCTGGCAGGAAATCGTAGCTTTTTTTGGAAGCCAGGTTCTCGATGAGGCGGGAAATATCGACCGTAAAAGGTTGGGACAAATCATTTTTATGGATTCCCAGGCTAGAATTAAATTAAATTCCATCGTCCATCCCAAAGTGATCGAGGCCACGAAAAAAAGAATCCGGGAATTAAAAGATAATGATAATGTTCCCCTAATCGTGGTGGATGCTCCGCTCCTGATTGAAGCGGGCATGACTGACCTTGTCGATGAAATATGGGTGGTGGCCGTTCCTGTCCAGGAACAGCTTAACCGTCTGATGTCGCGGGACAAGTTAAGTCAAGAGGAGGCCATAAAGCGCATTGGTTCCCAGATGCCTCTGGAAGAGAAGCTTAAATTTGCAGACCGGATTATCGATAACAGTGGAAGTGTGGAGGAGACCTTAAAATTACTGGATGCCCTATGGAAGGAGATTGTTCATGATAAAGATAAAGAAAAATAGAATTGCCCTCATTGCCCATGATGCCAAAAAAGATGAGATGGTAGCTTTCGTCCAGCGTTTTAAAAAGATATTCCTGCAGTGTGAGCTGGTGGCTACAGGTACTACCGGTCTTCTCATTAAGGAACAGGTAGGTTTGGAAGTTACCCGTTATAAGTCTGGCCCATTAGGGGGTGACCTGCAAATCGGCGCCCTGATCGCCAATGGTGAACTGGACATGGTATTTTTTTTGCGAGATCCTTTAACGGCCCAGCCCCATGAGCCAGATGTGACAGCCCTCCTCAGGGTTTGTGACGTACATAATGTAGCAGTAGCGACAAACTTGGTTACGGCAGAAATCCTTATCAAGGAACTTGCGAAAAAAAATTAGCATGGAATCAAGGGGCTTTACATAGAATTCAGCACAGGCCATACTAGGGGGAACGGATTCGTTGTTTTACCGCTACTGGAAAAAGGTTGCTTCACTGATAGGGTTAGGTATGATATTAATTTTGCTGGTTAACAGTGCCTGGTTTTTGAAGTTTTTCTATCCTTTTCCTCATCAAAACCTGGTCCTGAAATACAGCAGTGAATATAATGTGGATCCATACCTGGTGCTGGCGATTATTCGGACAGAGAGTCGTTTTTATTCTATGGCCCATTCCCGGGTAGGCGCCAGGGGACTTATGCAGATTATGCCGGAGACAGGGGAGTGGATTGCCAGGCAGATGAATTTTGCAGATTACACAAAGGATAAACTTTTTCAACCACAATACAACATTCCTATGGGTATTTGGTATTTGTCGTATCTGGATAAAGTTTTTAAAGGAGATTTACCCAAGCTTTTAGCTTCTTACAATGCAGGAGAACGGAAAGTGAAAAAATGGTTGAATGAGGGGATCTGGACAGGTAAACTACAAGATATAGACCAGATTCCCTATGAAGAGACCAGGAAGTACGTAGAGCGTGTTCTTTTTGATTACCAGGTATATAAGAGGATATATAAAAAAAGTTGCTAGTCGCTAGTTGTTAGTTGCTAGTTACTAGTTGGTTTTAACAATATCCGATATTCAGTTAGCTGTAATCTAAAAGCAATAAAGTACTAATAACTAGTAACTAGTAACTAAATCGGGAGGAAATATTATGAAGGAGATTTTTAAAACATTAGCTCAGGTTAATGCTTTCCAGGTGGAAGAAGGGCGCCGGATGTTTTCTGCCCAGCATGAGGAGATCTTGTCTGGGGCAACTACGGATATTTATTTTGTGAAAACCCAGGAGATTCTAGCTCAGAGAGGCCTGGCAAATACCGTTGTCACTGCGGAAATCTTTGCCCGGCGAGACGGTATTATAGCCGGGGTAACAGAAACCCTGGCCCTTTTAAAGGACTGTCCAGTAGAAATTTGGGCCCTGGAGGAAGGACAAGCTTTTGCTGCCAAAGAAGTGGTAATGCGCCTTAAAGGACCATACTGCGATTTTGGTATTTATGAGACAGCTATTTTAGGCATACTGGCCAGTTCCAGCGGGTGGGCCACAGCGGCCAGGGATATAAAGAAAGCGGCAGGAGAAAAAAGAGTCCTTTGTTTTGGGGCCAGGCATGTACACCCTGCTGTAGCACCGGTGATGGAAAGGGCTGCCATTATCGGAGGTGCCGATGGAGCCAGCTGTATCTTAGGTGCTAAACTGGCAGGCAAAGAACCTTCCGGTACCGTACCCCATGCTATTTTTCTGATCATGGGAGATACGGTGGAGGTAGCCAGGGCTTATCATGAGATTATGCCTTCCACAGCTCCCCGGACCGTACTGGTTGATACTTTTAAAGATGAAGCGGAAGAAGCTCTGCGCGTGGCGGAGGCTTTAGGACCGGCTTTAGAGGGAATCCGGCTGGACACTCCCAGTGAGCGGGGAGGGGTGACTCCCGGTTTGGTCAAAGAAGTACGGGCACGCCTTGATCAGGCCGGGTTCCAGCATGTCAAAATATTTGTCTCCGGAGGACTGGACCCGGAACGCATTGCCCTCTTAAAAGAGGCGGGAGCCGATGCCTTTGGGGTAGGCAGCTATATCTCCGGAGCTCCAGCCATTGATATGACCATGGACTTAAAAGAGATAGAAGGAAAACCCGTAGCCAAACGGGGCCGTATCCCGGGTATTACACTCAGTGAACGGCTGGTAAAGATGAAGTAGACATTGTAGTAACGATTTCCGATATTCGAATTCCGACTTCCGAAATCTGTGATCAGTGACCAGTGCCCAGAGTCCGGTTGACAACACAGGTTACAGGTCACGGGTTACCGGTCACCGGTCACTGAAATTTGCGAGCTACCAACCGCGAGCTTGTACTAACAGTAACTTAATTTTGTGGCGCCCGGCACTACGACTAAGTTATTCCAGTACAAATAAAAACAGCCTGTATCGAGTACCGATACAGGCTGCTGTTTTTTTACTACCAACCATCAACTACCAACCAACAACTATCTAATCTTAACCCAGGTTTGGAAGTGGCGCTGCTGCTGCTCTTGATAGTAGTAGATAGCACACTCTTCCTCACAGAGCTGGATTGTTCTATCATTATAGACTAATTCAATAGCATCGCCATTAATTAAGCTCCCGCAGTAAGTACACATCATAATATTCCTCCTTTGACATGTTGTGAAGATAAAATAGCTTCAGGAGACCTGAAGCTTACAAATGCTCATGCCCCTCCTTCCCTCCGTGAGATAGCGCTCCACCAGGAACCGGGATCTATTCCTGGTGACAGTCCTGCACCTCTTCGATGCAGTCCCAGCCTCGGTAAGATGGGTGCTTACCGGACTTCGGCGATATCTCCTTTCTCCTTTTATCATAGCTACCCAGCTCAAAAAGGTTACTCTTAGATACCGCGCCTCTACCTCACCTCGGTAAAGAGATGAGGTAATATTATGAAGTTATACATACAATATCATATATTACGGCAAAAATCAAGATTTTAATACTGGAAAATTATACTGGTTCAATGAGTTGAGGGTTATTATTGGCTGGTGAGCTGACCAGGGAAGAAACGGGGTAGAGGTTCATCTCCTGGGCAGGGTACGGATGCAAATAGCTTTGCAAGAGCGAAAAATTATGTATCTGTGGATTGAGCCATGTTTCCCAGTGTTCCGGAGGAATGATGACCGGCATGCGGTTGTGAAGAGGCTGCACTAATTCATTAGCCTCTGTGGTAATGATTGTACAAGTAAACAGTGGTTCTCCCTGGGGAGGCAACCAGGCTTCCCAGAGCCCCGCCATCGCAAAAGGCTCTTTGTTCTTAAGAATAATGCGATAGGGTCTTTTGCCCGTCTTTGTTTTTTCCCACTCGTAAAAGCCATCGGCCGGTATGAGACAGCGTCTCCTTTTAAAGGCGTGACGGAAACTTGGTTTTTCTCTTAGGGATTCTGCCCGGGCATTAATTAATTTATGACCTATGGACATATCTTTAGCCCAAGCGGGAATAAGTCCCCAGCGGAAAAAAGACAGGACCCGGGGGCGATTACCGTGGATAACGGGAATGGCCTGGGCAGGTGTGGCGTTATAGAGGGGATAATAATCTCCTTCTACTAAGTTTAGTTCAAAATAGTGTTTAATTTCTTTCAGGTCTATGGTGATGGTAAAACGGCCGCACATGGTTATCTCCTCCAGAAAAAAGTTTAAAGGGATATACGGGTATATGTGTTCTATGTTAATATAAAAATAGTAATAATTCTTTTTTAGGAGGTATTATTTATGATGCATCCTTTCCGTTGTGAAATTTGCGGGGAAACTTATTTAGGTTCTAATCCTCCGGAACGCTGTCCTTTTTGTGGGGCCGCCGGGAAGCTGGTTTTACCGGCCGCAGAATGGATGAATTACGGGAAAGTTGAGATGTGCCAGCAAAGTTATGCGGATTGCAAAAAGGCCCTGGAGCTGGAACTGAATAATTATGCGTATTACAAATGTGCTGCTGCCAGGGCCCAGAGCCAGGTGACTGAAACCATCTTCAAGCGCTTGATGAAGCAGGAGCTGGAACATGCCGAGGTTTTTGCCAAGGCCATGGGTATCCCCCTGCCGGCTGACCCTGTGGTGGAGTGTGCCGGTGATGATGCCACCAACATGGAGGAATCCAACAAACATGAAACAATGGCTATCAAGTTTTACATTGAAGCAGCCCGCAGAGCTCCCGAGCCCCGGATCCAGCAAATCTTCCGTGCCATTGCGGAAGTAGAGAATGAGCATTTAGTGACTACCAATATGTACAGATAATACCTGAATTAAGGAGCCTGAACCAAGGCTCCTTTTCTATTGGGCTAAATCCGCCAGCGTGTGGGTATGAAAGGTCCCATGCCAGAAGATGGTGATGCTTTGTTCTTTCTTCAGGCAGGCTTCTCTCACTTCTGGAGGTATGGGAATACCCCATTTCTTGAAAAACCAGAGGGCATAACCATGGACCACAGGGTCTGGGGAGGAGAGGAGAGGCAGCAGGTCGGGTAAAAACGGGTCGATGAGGGATTGATCTTTTTCGGCAATGGTGGCCACGGCCCAGAGTAAACCGGAGTGGAGGATGGGGTTTTCCAAAGCCGTTGTGATTAACATGGGAGTTAGGTCTCCATATTTTTGCGGCTGGGCCGCAATAATCACGCCCATAGCCTCAGGAGCACCCCAGGGGACATTGCCGCTCTCATCATTCATGGCCCATAAAAAGCGGCTCAGCAAGTTACGGTAGTACCCGGGCTTTATTTCCTGAACTTTTTCCACTAAAAAGCCCAGGGCTTCTAAAGCTTGCCAGCGCAGGGGCTCCACGGGATCATAGAGATGTTGTATCAGATGTTTGAATACCCCTGAATCTTTCCCTGCTAAAACTGCCAGGGTATCAAAGTCTTTATTGATGAGTAGCTCTTTAATATGGTCTTTATTGGGCATAGAAATCACCTGCGATCAGTAATTATTATTAATTATATATCACTTGTGGCTTTTTTTCTATTTCCAGGGAAATAACAAAAAATATTTTTCACATGGCAGGAGTTTGGGAAAAGATATGGAATACACATAGTATCTGAGAAAACGATTTCTTGGAAATCTTACAGGAGGTGGTACCTGAATTATCAAAATATAATATACAGTTCCAACTAAACTAATTAATTTAGGAAAATTGGGAAAGGGGAATGTGTGTTCATGCGTAAATGGGGTATAGCATTACTGGTATTATTACTGTCCTTATCTCTGGTATTAGCCGGCTGCGGCGGCAGTAAGCCCGCTCCTGAGGCCAAGAAACCCGAGGCTCCTAAGACAATTAAGATTGTAGCTGCTCACGTGACACCTAAAGATGGCGTTTACCAGAAAGGTATGGAGAAATTTAAAGAGATCGTCGAGAAAGAATCTAACGGTACTATGACTGTGGAAATTCACCCCAACGGTGAATTGGGCGGTAACGAAGACCAGTTGGTACAAAAGATGCAAACGGGCACTGTTGATTTAATCGTGGCTTCCCCCGGCTTTATGGCTCAAACCGTAAAAGAAATTGACCTGTTCAGCTTATTGTATCTTTTCAAGGGTTGGGACCACTGGGCTAAAGTCATGGACGGCGAAGTCGGCCAGAAAATGACTAAGATTGTCGAAGACAAAACAGACTTTAAAGTTTTGGGTTACTGGACCTGTGGTGTTCGTGAATATTTTGGCAGTAAGCCTGTAACTAAGCCTGAAGACTTGAAAAATATGAAGATTCGTGTGCAAAACAGTCCTGCCATTAAGGATACCTGGGTTGCTTTCGGCGCTCAGCCTGCTTCTGTAGCTTTTAATGAACTCTATCAGGCCCTCCAGAACAAGGTAGTAGATGCTGCTGAGAATGACCCAGTGAATATTTTCCAGATGAAGTTTCATGAAGTATCTCCTTATATCTCTTTAACCAACCATGATGTGGCTACCCGTCTTTTCCTGATGAGCGACAAGAAATTCCAAAGCTTAAGCGATGAACAAAAGAAAATCATTGAAAAGGCTGCTGTAGAAGCTACTAAGGAAGAGCGTAAGGTAGACAGGCAATTCTTCGATGATTATTTGGCAAAACTGAAGGCTGCAGGTGCAAAAGTGAACGAAGTTGATACTGCTCCTTTCATTAAGATCACTGAACCCATCAGAGCTAAATATGCAAAAGATCTTGGTCTGGAAGATCTCTTAAAGAAAATTAGCGAGCAGTAAGAAAAATTGAATGGGATAATAGGGCCTCCTTTTTGGGGAGGCCCTACTACCTTACGTTTAATGATAGTATAAGAAAATGTCTTAAACTGATATAATTTAATCTTTATACATCCGGAGGGGATGGGATGAAACGTTTTATAGACTTATTGGTTAAATTGCAGCTAAGCTTGGCTACTGTCTTTCTGGTAATCTTTATCATTGCGGTTATCCTGCAAGTAGCTACCCGTTATGTGCCTGGCTTTACGGCTCTCTGGACGGAACAGATTGCCAACTACAGTTTTATCTGGGCGGTATTGATGGGGGCTTCCGTCGGCGTGCGGAACAAAGAGCATTTTAACATGAGCTTTTTGGCTGACCGTCTTAAGGGTAAAGTAGCCTTGGCTAATAACATCCTTATTCAGGTTATGATTGGCTGCTTCGGTATCTTTATCGCCTACTATGGGATTGAGTTAACGAAAACTTTCTGGAACTGGTCTGTTAACTCTTTACCCCAACTCAAACAGCGCTATGTCTGGATGGTTATGCCAGTGTGTGGAATTACCATGGCTATATATGCCTTTTATAATGCATATGAATTCTTTATTGGACATAACAAGGTTGAATCTCTAGAGAAGGGAGGGGCATAATCCATGGTTGGTATTATAGCCATCATTGCTTTCCTGTTTTTCCTGGTGATAGGAGTCCCCATCGCCTTTGTTATCGGTTTTGTCTCTGTTTTGGGCATCTATTTGCTTGATGTCCCCTTGATTACTGTAGTGCAAAAAATGTTTACCGGCCTGGATTCCTTTGTACTCTTAGCCGTGCCCCTCTTTATTTTGGCTGCCAGCTTGATGAATGAAGGGATGATTTCGGATAAATTAATCCGTTTCTCCATAGCCCTGGTGGGGCATATCCGCGGGGGCCTGGCCCATGCCAATGTGGTAGTATCCATGTTTTTTGCCGGAATTTCCGGTTCTTCTCAGGCCGATACCGCCGGTATCGGCAGTGTATTAATCCCTAACATGATAAAAGAAGGTTATAGTAAAGAAACGGCAGTAGCCGTTACGGCCGCTTCCTCTACCATAGGGATTATTATCCCGCCTAGTATTCCCATGGTTATCTACGGCAGCTTAGCCGGCGCCTCCGTAGGGGCCTTATTCTTAGGAGGTTTTATACCCGGTGTACTGATTGGTTTAGCCCAGATGGCTGTGGCTTATGTGGTTTCTGTAAAGCATGGTTATCCTAAATACCCACGCATTACTTTAAGAGAATTTATTAAGGTGTTTGCTGAATCTCTGCCTCCCCTGCTCACCCCGGCCATTATTCTTGGGGGAATAATCGGGGGCTTTGTTACACCAACAGAAGCTGCTGTTTTAGCCTGTATCTATGCCTTCTTTATTAGTATGTTCTGGTATAAGACACTAAAATGGAAAAATGTACCGGTAATTTTAAGAGATACCCTTAAGTTATGTTCCCTGTCACTGTTTGCCCTTTCTACAGCCAGTGCCTTAGGTGAATTGATGAGTTATTACAAGGTCTCCACCATTGTATCCCAGTTCTTTGCCACTTCCTTACCATATCCCTCAGTCTTCATGCTGGCAGTAGTTTTGCTGTTTCTCTTCCTGGGCACATTTATGGATGCAATTCCTGCTATGATCCTTTTCGTTCCGGTCTTGCTTCCTGCAGCGAAAACTTTAGGTATTAGTGAGATTCACCTGGGATTGGTCACAGTTATTTGTCTCGCAATTGGATTAATTACTCCTCCCTACGGATTATGCCTATTGTTAGCGGGATCTATTGCCAAGCTCCCAGTGGGAAGATCCTTTATTGCCGTAATTCCTTATCTGCTTGCTATTCTCGCAGTACTGTTGTTGGTAACGTTTGTGCCCGATGTAGCTCTTTTCATTCCCAAACTGTTAAAACCTGACTGGTTTGGCGCTTAGGTAGGTGTTATAAATGTTTCAATATATTAAAGTAGAAATTGAGCAGGGGTTGGGCTGGATTGTCCTGAACAGGCCGGAGATCTTCAATGCCTTCAATGATGAGATGATGGAAGAGATCGCTGGATTGCTGGGCCGCTGGGAAAAAGACCCGGACATTAAGGTAGTAGCCTTTCGCGGCGAAGGCAAGGCTTTTGCCTCAGGGCGGGATATCCAGTCTTTGCAGGCCATGACCATTCATGATGCCTATAACCCCTTGATGCAGAAACTGTACCAGCAAGTTTATACTTTCCCCAAAGTAACCTTTGCCGCCGTAAATGGCTATGCCCTGGGGGGAGGACTGGAACTGGCGGTTTCCTGTGATATCAGGATAGCCACACCCAGGGCTAAATTTGCCCTGCCCGAATGCAAACTGGGCGTGATACCGGGCGCAGGAGGTACCCAGCGTTTGGTCCGGATCATTGGTGAGGCCAAAGTAAAGGAACTTATTTTCCTGGGGGATATGTTAAAGGCTGAAGAAGCCCTGGCCCTGGGTCTGGTAAAAGAAGTAGTCCCTGAGGAGAATTTACTGGAGAGGGTAAAAGAACTGGCGCAAAAAGTAATGGAGAAAGCCCCTATTAGCATCCAGGCAGCGAAAATGCTGGTGAATCACAGTCATGATGTTCATCTCAGTATGGGACTGTTGTTAGAGAATATTACTTCTTCCTATGTATTTGCTACCAAAGATAAAGAAGAGGGTGTGAAAGCCTTTTTGGAGAAGCGCCCGCCCCTCTTTCAAGGAAAATGATGATACCGCTGCGCAAGTACGACTAACGCTTCCCGCTTCCTGTCACCAGCTTCCCGAATTATTCATCTTATGATTTATTTTCGGGTAGCGGGGATCGGGTAACGGGTAGCGAAACAGTTTGTAGTAATATAAAAAAAGGAGTGTTGATGTTTTATGTTTTCTCTTGCTGGAAAAACTGCCTTGGTGACAGGAGGAGGCACCGGTATCGGTAAGGCCATCGCTGTAGAGTTCGCCAAAAACGGGGCCAAAGTGATTGTGAACTATAATGTCAGCAAAGCCAATGCTGAGGAAGTCGTAACCGAAATAAAAGCTTTAGGCGGCGAGGCCATTGCGCTGCAGGCTGACCTTACCAAAGAAGCGGAAGTTAAGGGACTGGTAGAAGAAAGTGTTAAATTTGGCGGTTCCATCGATATCCTGGTCAACAATGCTGGTACTCTGGTACAGCGCTGCCCCATTGATCAGATGGATTTAAGCCTTTACAATAAAATCATGGATGTCAACATGACCTCTACCTTTTTGGTAACCAAGCATGTCATCCCTGTCATGAAGAAAACCGGCGGCCGCATTATCAATATGTCTTCCGTAGCTGCCCATAATGGCGGCGGACCTGGCGCTGTGATTTATGCAACCTCCAAAGCTGCTGTGGCTACTTTCACCAAGGGCCTGGCCAAAGAATTAGCACCCTATAACATTCTGGTCAATGCTATTGCTCCAGGGGTTATTACCACCAGATTCCATGACCAGTACACCTCTGCGGAAGCCCGGGAAAACATTAAGAAAAGTATTCCCCTGGGTCGGGAAGGTGCACCTGAAGAGGTGGCCGGTGCTGCCATGCTTCTGGCTAGCCAGTACGGTTCCTATATTACCGGAGAGATGATTGAAGTAAACGGCGGTATGTACATGGATTAATGGGAAAACGATTTCTCTATTTTGGAGATGAGGAAGGGTGAAGAATGGCGACTCTTAAGGATGTGGCTAAAGAGGCAGGAGTATCTCTGAGTACTGCTTCGCGGGTTTTAAGCGGACTGCCGTCGGTAAACGGAGAGATAAAAGAAAAGGTTCTACTGGCGGCGAAAAAACTTCATTATCAACCCAATGACCTGGCCAAAAGCCTGCGCCAGGGCAGAACCAACACCATTGCGCTCATCATTCCCAATATCCAGACGGCCGTTTTTCCCCCTGTCACCAAAGGTGTAGAGGATGTGGCCAAAAAATATGGCTATACGGTTATCCTTTCCAATACTGATGAAGATATTGCTCAGGAAATTTCTGTGATAAAAAAACTTCAGAACCGCTGGGTAGATGGTTTTATTCTGACGACAGCCACAGAAAAAAGTAACCACATACCAGAGTTACGCAAGAAAAATATACCTCTGGTGCAATTAATCCGCTACGTGGACGAAGGGATAGATGCCATAGTCAGTGACAATGTCCAGGCGGGTTATAAAGGTACCGAGTATCTCCTGGAATATGGTCACCAGAAGATTGCCTTTCTGAACAGCAAGATGGAAATCCGGCTTTACCGCCAGCGTTATGAAGGATTTTTGCGCGCTATGGGGGATTGGGGGGTAGAGCCCAATCCCTGCTGGGTGATTCATGATATTTATGAAAGCCAAAGAGGATATGAAGTCATGAAGTCCATCCTGGAGGGGCCTGACCGGCCCACCGCCATCTTTTGCGCCCGGGACGCCATCACCATCGGTGCCCTGCAGGCCATTCGCGAAAAAGGTCTTTCTGTACCCGGAGATATCTCTGTCCTGGGTTTCGATAATTACCAGAGCGGCCCGGTGTTATCCCCCTCTGTAAGCACCATTGTGCAGTCAACCTACGAGATGGGAGTAAGGGCAGCGGAGAGGCTGATACAAATCATTCAGGCCAGGGGAGAATTGACCCCGCAAATGGAAATACTGGATGTTACTCTGATAGAGCGGGATTCTGTTACGTTTCCCAAGGACTTCCGGATCAAAAATTTAAAGGAACTAAGAAATAAAATGAGATAATTCCTTTTTAATGGGGGATCTAAAATGGCAGTATTTATGACGGCAGATGAGGCTGTTAAGCTTGTAAAAGACGGAGATACAGTCGTGTTATCAGGTGCGGGCGGGGGCCTCTTAGAGGCCAGCCAGCTCATGGAGGCCTTGGGCCGGCGCTTTGAAATTACAGCGGAACCTAAAAACCTGACACTGGTGCATGTCTCCGGTTTAGGTGACAGGAAGGGCAGTGGTTTGGGATACCTGGCCCACCGCGGCCTGGTCAAAAGAGTGATCGGGGGTCATTGGGGAATGGCGCCCAAAATGTCGGCTCTTGCCGCAGAAGAAGCAATTGAAGCCTATAACCTGCCTCAGGGTGTGTTATCTCAACTGATGAGGGAAATTGCAGGGGGCAGGATAGGTCTGATTACTCACGTGGGCCTGGGAACTTTCATCGATCCCAGGATCGAAGGGGGCAAATTGAATAAAAAGGCCCAGGAAGACATCGTCCAGGTCATAGAAATTGCAGGGCAGGAACGCCTCTTTTTTCCCTCTTTTAAACCAAATGTTGCCTTCATTAAAGGTTCACTCTGTGATGAATTGGGGAATATCAGCCTGGAAAGAGAACCGGCCAACCTGGAGAATCTCTCCATCGCCCAGGCTGTGCATAATAGCGGGGGAAAGGTCATCGTTCAGGTACAGCAGGTGGTGGAAGCGCGCAACTTACACCCTCGGTTGGTAAAAATACCTGCCTGCCTGGTCGATGTGATTGTAGTCGTACCTGACCAGTGGCAGAATGTCCTGGAACCATATAATCCCGGACTTTCCGGGGAAAAGCGCATTCCCATTTCCGCCCTGAAACCTATGCTTCTTGACGAGAGAAAGGTCATCGCCCGCCGGGCGGCCATGGAAATCAAGCCCTACTCCCTCATTAATATCGGCGTTGGCATGCCCGATGGAATTGCTGCTGTGGCCGCTGAGGAAGGGTTTTCCGATAAAATTACTTTTACCATTGAACAGGGTCTTTACGGCGGTGTCCCCGCAGGAGGCGTACTCTTTGGCATGACCTATAACCCCGAATGTATCATGGATGCCCCGTACCAGTTCGATTTCTTCGACGGCGGAGGGTTGGACACGGCCTGTTTGGGACTGGCCCAGGTTGACCGCTTTGGCAACGTGAATGTGAGCAAGATGGGTAAAGCGGTCATCGGCACTGGCGGTTTCGTCAACATTGCCCAAAATGCCAAAAAGGTGGTTTTTTGCGGGACCTTTACAGGAGGCGGCCTCCAGGTGGAAGTGAAAGAGCGAAAATTACAGATTACCCAGGAAGGCAAGTATACGAAATTCGTGGCTGACGTTGACCAGATTACTTTTAGCGGTAAATACGCCATCTACCGGGGGCAGGAAGTCCTTTATGTTACGGAACGGGCTGTTTTTCAGCTTACTCCCCAGGGGATTGTGCTTTGTGAAATTGCTCCTGGTGTAGACCTTGAAAAAGATATCTTAAACCTCATGCCCTTTAAGCCTTTGATCGCTCCAGATCTCAAAGTGATGGATGAAAGAATCTTCGCTCCGGAAAAAATGGGGCTGGGGGAAAAGTTCTAAAAAAGAGGGTGATACTCATAAGAGCCTTTGTCTTGTCGGACATTAAGAAAATCGAGATCAGCGAGAGGGAACGACCGGTACCTAAAGCCAATGAAGTATTAATCCGGGTGGAAGCTGTGGGTTTATGCGGTACCGACTTTAAACTGTACCGGGGGGAATATGGGGATGCCTATCCCCTCATCCCCGGTCATGAGCTGGCTGGTACCATTGAGGAGGTCGGGGAGGAGGTCAAAAGTTTTCAACCTGGCCAGCGTGTTACGGTGATACCCAATATTCCCTGCGGTTCCTGCACCTACTGTTGGGAAGGCATGAAAAACCAGTGTCCTAACCGTACGGCGGTAGGCATTACTCGCGACGGTGCTTATGCCGATTACGTGGTGGTGCCGGCTGCCAGCCTTTGTCCCATTAGGGATTTACCTGCCCCTGTGGCTACCTTTATTGAACCCCTGGCCTGTGTCTTGCGGGGTGTAGAAAGGGTTCAGGTCAAGGCCGGGCAGAAGATAATGATCCTGGGAACGGGCACTACCGCCCATCTTTATGCCCAAATTCTGAAAGGCCAGGGTTGTGATTGTATTGTGGTGGGGAGAAGACAGAGTAAACTCTCCTGGTTCAGGGAAAATGGCCTGGAGACCGTGAGTACCGCTCAGCTTCCTTTAGCGGATATAGCCAAAGCCTATGGCGAAAAAATAGATGTGCTCATTGACGCCATTGGGATGCCTGCCTGGGTGGAAGCTTTAGTGCCAGTCCTGCGCCGGGGCGGGAAAATCCTGGTCTTCGGTGTGGCCCAGGGGGAGATACGTTTCAACTATTTTGATATTTACCGGAAAGAACTGCAAATTTTAGGTAGTTTCTCTCTGATTGATAAATTTCCCCAGGCCATTGCCCTGCTGCGCAACAGAACCGTGGTGGTTGATCACCTGATTACCCATCGGGGTTCTCTGGAAGAACTGAAAAAAATCCTGGAAGAGGGCAAGCCTGAGGATATGTTAAAGTTTGTGGCCCTTTTTAAGGAGTGAAGCGGGATGAAAGTAAAAACCATTGATGATATTCAGGTAGGACAAAAAGTGGAGTTCAGCAAAACCATCTCGGAGGCTGATGTCTATCTATTTGCCGGGCTGACTGGTGATTTCGCCCCCCACCATATTAATGCGGAGTTTGCCAGGACCACGATGTTTAAGGAAAGAATTGCCCACGGTATGTTTATTGCCTCCCTGACCTGCGGCTGCACTTCCCAGATCGTGTCCCCCGGGGCCGTATCTTTAGGTCATGAATTTAAATTCCTCAAGCCGGTGCGTTTTGGCGATACCATTACGGCCGTCGCGGAAGTCATTGAAAAGAACGTAGAAAAGAAACGGGTTATTCTTCGTACCTACTGCACCAACCAACATGGTGAACTGGTTTTTGATGGGACGACTACCCAGTACATGAAAATTTAGTATTAGCCTGGTAAAGGGGGGATAAGCATGGTACCTACCAGGGAACTGTATTGGAACATTGACGGTCATTTATTAATGTATGGCGTATTTGTCGGAGCTTTAGGTATTTTCTTCTACGGGCTGTACCGGCACTATACTCTATGGCGCATGGGTAAACCTGAGGCACGGCTTAACAATTACGCTCAGAGGATTGTGCAGGTCCTGATGGGGACCTTGTTGCATAAAAAGATTTTCCGTGAAACCTTCCCGGGATTAATGCATGGCTTTATTTTCTATGGTTTTCTTATCTTGTTTATAGGGACTTTAATCGTTGGGCTCCAGGCTGATTTGGGCTGGCAAGTCCTGTACGGCGATTTCTATTTGCTTTTCTCTTTGCTGACAGACCTTTTTGGCCTGCTGGTCCTGGTGGGCCTGGGGATGGCTTTTTACCGCCGATATTTCTTAAAGCCCGACCGCCTGGATAATAGGGCAGATGACGCACTTGTCCTGGCTATCTTGTTTGTAGTTGTGGTCACAGGCTTTCTTTTAGAAGGATTGCGGATAGTGGCTACCCAGGACCCCTGGCAGGCCTGGTCACCTGTGGGGTTCATCTTTGCTTTGCCTTGGCGCAGTTTAAGTGTAGAATCCCTGAAAACCGCCCACAGCTGGCTGTGGTGGTTCCATATGCTCCTTTCCATGGGCTTTATTGCTTACCTGCCCTACTCCAAGCTTTTCCATATCCTTTTGATTCCGGCCAACCAGTTCCTGGCCAATCCTCTATCGGGTATTGCGCTTTCTAAACTGGATCTGGAAGATGAAGAAGCCGAAAGTTTTGGCGTAGGCAAGATCAGGGATTTCACCTGGAAGCAATTGCTTGATACGGAAGCCTGTGTGCGCTGCGGGCGCTGCCAGGACAACTGTCCCGCTTATCTTTCGGGCAAGCCCCTTTCTCCTAAAGCCTTGACCCAGGATCTGAAGACAGAACTGTATAATTGCTGGAGAACATTAGGGTCCGGGACTGGAAAGGCTTTACCGGAAGCGGCTGCTGCCCAGGAAGGTGACAGCCTGTTCAATAAAAGCATTACTCCGGAAATCAACTGGTCCTGTACCACATGTCTTTCTTGCCAGGAACAATGCCCGGCTTCTGTAGAACACGTCCAGAAGATTGTAGATATGCGGCGCTACCTGGTGATGACAGAGGGGGAAATGCCTGCTGAACTTCAGCTTACCTTCCGTAATCTGGAAAACAACGGCAACCCTTGGGGATTGGGCTGGGCTACCAGGATAAACTGGCTGGAAGGGCTGGAAGTTAAACTGGCTGAAGATGAAAAAATTGGGGATGAAACCATTCTTTACTGGCCGGGCTGTTCAGGAGCCTATGATGAGCGTAACAAAAAGGTGAGCCGGGCTCTTGTAAAGCTCTTCCAGGCAGCGGGGGTAGACTTCGTGGTCCTGGGCAACCAGGAGAAATGCTGCGGTGATTCAGCCCGCCGTTTGGGCAATGAATACCTGTACCAGATGCTGGCGGCAGAAAATATCGAGAACCTGAATGCCCTGGGTGTGAAAACCATTGTGACCCAGTGTCCCCACTGCTACAATACTTTAAAACATGAATATCCTCAATTTGGCGGTAATTACCGCGTCTTACATCACAGTGAATTCCTGGCCCAGCTGATTGGCAGGGAAAAACTGGTTTTTGAGCAAAGTATACAAAAAATCATTACCTATCATGATTCCTGCTATCTGGGGCGATATAACGGCCTGTACCGGGAGCCCCGGCAGGCTTTACAGGCTGTGTCCGGTGTCCAGGTAGTAGAAATGCCCCGCCATGGGGAGAACAGTTTTTGCTGCGGCGGTGGCGGAGGCCGCATGTGGCTGGAAGAACATGGCCGGAAAATCAATATCTTACGGACAGAAGAAGCCTTATCTACCAGGAGTGAAATGATATGTACCGCCTGTCCCTTCTGCCTGACCATGCTGGGGGACGGCTTGAAAGCCAAAGAACAACAGGATTTTGTCCAGGTGCGGGATATTGCCGAAGTACTGGCAGAATCCTTGAAACAATAGAGGAGAGTTCATATGGGTAGAAAAATCGTGATAACTTCCGAATATTTTGGGCGCTTTTCTCCCGCCGGTAAAGAATTATTATTAACCAACGGTTTTACTGTGGTAGATAACCCCTTCCAGCGCCTGCTCAAAGAAGAGGATATGCTGGGGATTTTAGACGAGGCGGAAGGGATCATCGCCGATTTGGAACCTATTACCGCCCGGGTGATTGCCGCTGCACCGAAACTGAAAATCATTGCCCGCCGTGGTGTGGGTGTGGATTCCATTGACTTAGAGGCCGCCAAAACCCGGGGGATTATAGTGGCCCGAACCCCCGGTGCCGTAGAAAAGCCAACGGCGGATCTGGCCATGACTTTTATCCTGACCCTGGCCCGCCGCATACCCGGCCTTAACGAGAAGATGAAAAAACGTATCTGGGAGAAGGAACTGGGTTCCAGCCTGGAGGGCAAGCGCTTAGGGATAGCGGGCCTGGGCAATATCGGCCAGGCCCTGGTGAAAAGGGCTCAGGCCTTTGACATGGAAGTTGTCTATTATGACCCTATGCGCAAAGAGGATAAGGAGCAGACTCTGGGAGTAACTTATCTCCCCTGGGAAGAACTGCTGAAAACCAGTGATTTTATCTCGCTACATTTGCCTCTGCTGCCCGAAACCAAATACATCATTAATTACGAAACCATGAAACTGATGAAAAACACAGCTTATCTGATCAATACGGCCAGAGGGCCCATCGTCAACGAAGCAGACCTGGCCCGGGCCCTCAAAGAAGGGCTCATTGCCGGAGCCGGCATCGATGTTTTTGCCGAAGAACCGACCACCACAAGTCCTTTAATGGATGCGCCTAATGTTATCCTCACGCCCCATGTAGCCACCTTTACCCGGGAAGTCTTCATCAAGATGGACGTGATGGCGGCCCAGAACATTGTCGATTACTTCCAAAAGGGGACCTGTTTAACTTAAGCCTACTCACCTCCCCACATATAGAGAGCCTGGAAGCATAAATGCTTCCAGGCTCTCGTTTTTTACATTATTATGCTACTTCAATTTCAGGCAGGTAAATTCCCTTTTGGGACAGGTGATGGCACTTTATAGACGAGGTTATGAGACAGTCCTAAATTTTTACACTAAAGTAGGAAGTGAAGGGAGTGAATTTAGGAAGGTATGGTGAATCCAGTGGGCTGAAAGAATTTTTCCGGAAATTATTGGATGTCGTTAAATGACATAAGTTGGTTTGAACATCCAGACCCTTACCTGAGTGTATTTCAGTCCTTATTTATTTAGTAAATAAAGGGAGGTGATTTTATATAAATTTTTTGTAAAGGAGAGGGGGAGGCAGTTCTATGATTTAGTTAATTGCTTCACGTATAATTAATTATGTAAACAGTATTGTTTGAAAGGTGGGGATAGGATGAAAAGAAAGCATCTTATTCTTGTATTAACGTTGTCCATATTACTACCAACTGCATTTTATCAAGCAAATGCGCAAGGTTTTTTTGAAAAGATATTCGGCAAAGGTTTGAGGGGAGCACCTGGCGAGGTCATAGTTTCCGAGAAAGGTTCGGGGAGTAGGACTATAACAGGAGGATACATTCTACATGAGAATAAACTTCAGGAGGTTCAGACTGAACGCAAGAGTATAACAATTAACAAAGGAAAAGAATCTGAACAGACTTTTGAATTGGTGAAATTTATAAAAGATGGGAAGGTTCTTTCTATCCGTCCAGGTGCTGAAGGTGGCCCCTTAGATCTTACAATAGGCAAGAACAAGGTTGTATTTACTGATAACTCCATGGGTAGTCTATGGGTCGCAAATGTTGATGACTTAGAACCTATTAACATCCAACCGGATACTGTAGGCAGCATTAGCCAAACCAAATTGTATGAACGCAAGGCGGAACTTGCCAAACAGGGTAAGGATACCGATACCCTGATTCTCTATTGGGCAGGTAATCCTAAACTATCACCTTCGGAAGATAAGATAGCGTTTACTTCCAATAGAGAAGGATATCCTGATAATCCTAGGTCTGCTTTATGGGTAACAGATATTTCTGGTTCCGCCACAAAAAAAATAATAGAAGAAGATATAATCCCAGTAACCTGGTTTAATGATGAAGAATTTATATTTATAGGCTCAAAAGGTGATCTCAGAAAAGTTAACACTGCTTCTTCACAGCAACAAGTTCTGATAGCCGACTGGGTTATGGTAACGGGATATTCGCCCTCTGGCCAATATATTATGTTCCAATATGTAAAGGACAGTATTGTTCAACCGGAACAATATTTATTTAATCTTAAAGAGAATAAATCTGTTAAGCTCGATGTACCTGCTGGGTATAAAAACAATGCTTTCTATGGCTGGGATGAGACAACTGATAAGGTCGCTTTCCTTGTACAGGACTTTTCTGCTAACACAAAGCTAATTATTCTAGATTGCAATACACTTAATCTCCAGACCTTGGATGCCCCCGATGGTCTGAAATTTGACGACGGCGTAGTACCGTCATGGTCGGCCGGGAAAGTTGTCTTCTCAGCTGGAGGACAACTCTACACTACGAAATAATGGGAGGTGAAGGAGAATGCGTAAACAAACAATTATATCTCTTATCTTGCCCCTATTATTGATTTTCACGACAGTATCAGCATATGGGTATTCTGCTGACTACTCTGAGAAGTTTAGGTATACAGGACAGTATTACGGTACCTGGTACTTATATTCTCCTTTCAGGGATAGTTCAAACAACCAGTTATATCCTGGCGTAACAAGTAAATACAACAACCCCAGGCCCCTATCATCCTCACCGCATGGAGGAGTAGATTTTAGCGCTAAGACAGGAACAAATGTATATCCCCTTGCTCATGGTGTAGTTGAATATATTAATACCTCAATTGATCCTAACTTTGGTAAGTTTGTTATAGTGAGATACGACGTTAACCAAGATGGGTATACTGATGCCGTATATGGGAGACACGCACATCTCAACACAATTACTGTCTCGCAGGGGCAATCGGTAACCCCGAACACCATCCTTGGGACATCAGGCTCAACTGGTACAACTCAAGAGCATTTACACGTAGACATGAGAACTAACAATAATAGCAATACTGGTGTATATCAAAGCATCCCATGGCAGAAATACTATTCCAACCGCAGCGATTGGAATTATGGCAAAGACCTAGATTGGTCCTCTGAGCATTACGTAAGTGGTCGAACATTTTACATTTACTGCTATGGCAGAAGTGGTAGTACAACTAACGCAGCACCTTCCGAAGTTAAGCTTTGGGTTCGCAGAGCTGGTACGTCTAATTCATGGACAGGATATACCATGTCAAATTCAGGGTATTATTATACCGTAACAGTTCCTACCGTGGATTTTGGAAGTGGTACGACTATAGAATACTTTTTTAGCGGCAAACGCGGAGATGTTGACGAAAGCAGTTACTGCCCATACGGACTATATCCAGCAAAGTTTAAGGCTCCGGCTATTCCACCATCCTCTACGGCTTCCTTTGACAAGTATACACATACACTAAATTAAGTAAAGCCCCTGTTACAAAGGGTCAGACTGTCGACAAAGTAAATGTCGGCAGTTTTTTTATGTAAATACTTAATGATGGACAATGAATTGACAGCAGTAAAGCATGGGAATACGCCAACACAAGAAAAGGCTACTGGAGAATCTCCAATAGTCCTATCTTGAAACGCACCTAAACCAATGAGTATCTTGCTAGCCTTGGTTTGTTAAGCCTGACACAAAGGTACTCGAAGCACGCTAATTCTGGCGAACCGCCGTATCCAGGCCGACTTGTACGGTTTTGTAGGAGGGTCGGCGGCTAATTGCCGCCCCCTATCCTAATTTTTATCATTACTATGCTGCTACACTTTCAGACAGGCAAATTCCCTTTTGGGACGGGTAATGGCACTTTATAGACGAGGTTATAAGACAGTCCTAAATTTTTGCACTAAAGTAGGAAGTGAAGGGAGTGAATTTAGGAAGGCATGGTGAATCCAGTGGGCTAAAAGTTTTTTCTGGGGGTGGTGATTATCAGACTAGCCATTTTAAACAGTAACAAATAGATTTTTCGAAGGGAGTAAGCTTAATTATGAAAAAATTCATCTGTGTTTTAGTTCTTTTTATAATGGTTTTTGGTGCAACTGTTGTATATGGTGCAGAGCAGGAGATGATAAACTTAATAGAAACAAATGATGAAAAAACAATTGAAAAAGCAGCTAAAGAAGAATCAAAACAATGGCAGAAGGTAATGGATTATATAAATAAACAAAACAATAAATCAATACCAGGTATAATTACTCCTAAATGGATTTACCCCGTTTCAAAATCATTATTTGTTCCTCTTCACACTCAACAAACGCACTATTGGTGTGGCCCGGCATCCACCCTTGCAATAATTGATTATAATGGCAGAGCAGGGCAGGTATCAGGTTCAACCGAATACCAAAAACAAAACACCATTGCAACTCAATCAGGAACAACTAATAGTGGTTCAAATACACTAAATTTACGGAATACACTTAATAATTATGTTTCTAATATCCATTATTTCAATGTTAAAAAGATTAATGGTGCAAGTGGCGATTATGACGCTCTATTTAATTTAATTGATTACAATATTTTTAATCTGAATCAACCAGTAATGGTCCTAGTAAAAACAAGCTATCTACCATATTATAATGGTAATACTTATTATCATTATATTGTGATTGACAGTATGACAAAAATGATAGATGATGGTTCTGGACAAGTTATTAAAAGTTCTTCTAGTGTATAAAAGTAGTAGATCCCAATCATATAAGTTCATATAATGGGGTTTTCAACGTAAATTATAACGATTTATATAATGCTGTGAAAGGATACTATGATGCAGGGCTTCAAGCTTACAATGTCTGCTATTAAGATGATAAATAAATACCTCTTAAGTATGATATTAATTATCCTTATATCAATTATCGTATTTTTTAATGTTCCCTTTAGTATATTGAAGCATGTTGATAATAATAATATCACTGATAATAAGCCACCATTAAATGAGCCTCATTATAACAATATGAATTTGAAATTAGTAGTTCCGACTGTTCCATCAGAAGTATTTATGTCACCCGAGTCTGTTATGAAATCTTATCTTGAAGCAGAAAAGAAAAGAGATTGGTTAATGACATATGCTCTTCTTCAAGTGCCACAAGACATTTCAATTGAACAGTATTGTAAGGAAATGAATGAATACAATGGGCAACTGTTGGATTATAAAATTGAAGGTGTAAAAATTATTGAATCCAAAGATATGGCAGTTGTATATGTGACATACAATTATACTGTAGGAGATAAAAAATTTCTAGAAATAAAAGAGCCATTCTCCTGTATAAAAATTGACGGACTATGGAAAGTAAGATGGCTTCCACGACAATAATAAAAGCGAAGCTCTAAACCGTGCATAACTGCACGGTTTTCAGTTCGGTGCACACCAATATTTAGCGCTTACCACTAAATTAAGTAAAGCCCCTGTATAAGGGGCTTAAACTATGTCTGCCGTGTTGTGAACAAGACAGTGATTTAAATCGCAAGAACCGCTGGCTTTTCATTTTTTAAAATTATTCAATAATATGGAAATATAAAGGGAAGTGTATAGAATATCTCGAATTAAACAAATAAAGATAAAAACTAATAAAAACTTTCAAATGCAAGAGGAGGTGTAAGCGGTAAATTTCAGACAGGCATTTTCCCTTTTCAGGCAGGCAAATTCCCTTTTTAGACCAAGTGGCAAGGAAATAGTTTAAATAAATAGAAAAGGGTAAGGGAGAGGATACAGTGGATAAAATGAACCTGATTACCTTGCTGGCCATTTCTTTACCGGAGGCCGTGGCAGTGGTGCTGTTGGGCTTTACTCTCGTAGGAATTAATGTTCAAATACCAAAAATACTGCTTATTGGCCTTATCCAGACAGGCTTTTCCTATATCCTCCGGTCGTTACCCATTGCCTTCGGTTTCCATTCCCTGATCCAGATTGTCTTTTTGTTCCTATTAGTTAAATTGATTACAAGGCTGCCGTATAAAAGTGTTCTCACTTCTCTGCTTTTAAGCCTTGCTATTTATATAGTCCTGGAAATGTCCATCTTATCTTTTTTACATATAATTTATCCCTTGTCCCTCAAAGATAATTTAGCCGACCCTGTTAAACGTATTTTGTTCTTTTTGCCCCAGTTTATCATTGTCATACTTATAATCACTGCCATGAAAATTACCGGATATAAATTAATCGATCTTCCGGAAAGCTGGGGTAAGTATGAACAAGAGAAATGAGACATTGTTTTTTCTCCTGGTTATAGCATTATTTGAAGTATTTTTATTGGCCCTTTTTAACCTCACCTATTTAATTGGTGATCTGGGTGTTTTTAATGTTGGTAATTTACGAAATTTTTCCTGGCCCATCAGTCTTTTTCTTATTGTGCTTACCGGGTATACGATTATACTCACCCATAGAGTTTTTCGGCAAAGCCATAAAGAGGTGGAAGCTCAGGCTCATTTCGAAAACCTCCAGCATATCCTACAGCTTGTGGACACCATTCGTCTGCAAAGACATGATTTCATGCATCATGTCCAAACAGTCCATGGATTACTGGAAATAGGGGAATTTGCCGAAGCCCGGGAATATTTAAGGGATAGGTTTGGTTCTTTAGTGGTTCATGAGGAACTTACAAAGATAAGGCATCCCGGCATTTTGGCTTTACTCTTTACGAAAATAGCCCAGGCTGAAACAAGAGGCATTGAATTAGACATTTCAGCGGATACAGATTTAGTCGGGCTATCCTTACCTGTTTCTCAAGTCAATATCATTATAGGGAATATCCTGGATAATGCTTTGGAAGCCGTAATTAATCTGGAGAGTGAAGAAAAAAGGGTTTATCTGGATATAGAGGAGGATTCGGAAACTTACCAGTTTACCCTTAGAAATTACGGGCCTCCTATTGACGGGGCCATCATAAAACGGATCTTTGACCGTGGATTTACCACCAAGAAAGGTGGTCAGGGATTAGGCCTCTACAGTGTAAAACAAAGTGTAGAGAGGCTGAAAGGGACCATAGAAGTCAGTAGTGATGAGATAAAGGGAACAGTTTTTAAAGTAACTCTGCCCAAAGGGGGGAGATAGAACATGTCCATACATAAGATATCCTGTCATATTGCCCAAATCCTCTCCAGGGAATTAGCCCTGGGAGAAGACGATTCAGAAGTGATGGCCTATGGGCTGGAAATTATCTTGAGCAGCGTGACTAAGTTGGTCGTGATCTTAAGCAGCGCCTATTTCCTAGATATTTTTAGTACTACTATGGTAGCTTTACTTACCTTTAGCTCTTTCCGGCTGCTGTCGGGAGGGGTACACTTTAGTGATTACTACCGTTGCCTGGGTTTTGGGTTACTTATTATGCTCTCACTAGGCAAGCTGGCCCAGATATTTATACTCTCCCAAACATTCCATTTGCTGGTGTTTACTTTTGTTATCGGGTTATCTGCCTTTTTCCTCTGTTTGAAATGGGCTCCTGCCGAAAACCCAAATAAGATATTAACTGATGAGGAAAAAGAAAAGTTTAGGGTCTTATCCGTTATTTTTACTGTTGTCTGGATGGGTATAATACATGTCTTTGTTGTATACAGCCAAGGTCGGTTTAATTCTTTGGTCATGGCCAGTGCAATGGGTATATGGGTGCAAAGTCTTACCTTGACTCCTCAGGGGGGGCTGTTAATGCCCGAATTATCTGTCGGCAACACCTGGGATTTTGACCAAATTATA
>CAZWTM010000029.1:0-32331 GCA_964637385.1 uncultured Peptococcaceae bacterium | reverse complement strand
CAAAGGGTACGCCTAATTGGCAAGAATGTGTTTCCAATCAAATTATACGAGGGGGGAAGAGAAATGAAGATTATCGTCTGTCTCAAACAAGTACCCAACACCAACGAAGTTAAAATAGATCCCAAAACGGGGACCCTGATCCGTGAAGGTGTTCCCAGCATCATCAACCCTGACGACAAAAACGCTCTGGAAGAAGCCCTGAAACTAAAGGAGAAAATGGGCGGCACCGTTACTGTCATCTCCATGGGCCCGCCCCAGGCCGATTTTGCTTTGCGGGAGGCCCTGGCCATGGGGGCCGATGAAGCCATTCTTCTATCCGACCGGGCCTTTGCCGGTGCGGACACCTGGGCGACTTCCCTCACCCTGGCTGAAGCTATTAAAAAATTGGACCGTTACGACCTCATATTCTGTGGACGTCAGGCCATTGACGGCGACACCGCCCAGGTGGGTCCGGAAATTGCCGAGCACCTGGATCTGCCTCAGGTCACTTACGTAAAAAAGATTGTTTCCATTGATAACAAGAAAGCCCTGGTAGAAAGGGCCTTGGAGGACGGGTACGAAATCATTGAAGTTACCTTGCCCGCTGTATTCACCGCCGTCAAAGAACTGAACGTTCCCCGTTATCCTTCTGTAAGCGGCATCGTAGATGCCTTTAACATCAAGCAAGTCCAGGTCTGGGGAATAGACAGGCTGGGCATTGAACCGGAAAAAGTGGGGCTTAAAGGATCACCCACCCAGGTGAAGAGGACCTTCAGTCCACCTCAGAAGGGGTCTGGCAAAATGCTTTCAGGCACAGTCAAGGAGGCAGTCCAAACCCTGGTCCTGGAATTACGCGATAAGCATGTTTTATAAGGAGGCAAGCAGATGGCCATATTGGTTGATAAGGAAAAATGTATAGGTTGTGGAAACTGTGTCGATTCTTGTCCTTTTGGCGCCATTGAAATGGACGGAAACACGGCAAAAATGAACGACAAGTGCACCGAATGCGGGGCCTGTCTGGAATCCTGCCCCGTAGAAGCAATTTCTCGTTCAGAGAAGGTAAAAGATGAAAACTTCTCCCTAGAGGATTACAAAGGGGTGTGGGTCTTTGCTGAACAGCGCCAGGGCAGTATCATGAATATTGCCTTTGAACTTTTGGGTGAAGGCCGCAAACTGGCTGACACCCTGGGGGTGGAACTGGGCGCAGTCCTCATCGGAGACAAGGTAGAAGAAAAGGCCCAGGAACTCTTCGCTTACGGTGCAGATGTTGTCTATCTGATAGACCACCCTGAACTCAAAAACTATCGTACCGAGCCCTACTGCGGCGCCCTGGAAAAAGCAATCAATGCCTACAAGCCGGAGATTGTATTAATCGGGGCTACCAACATAGGCCGTGACCTGGGTCCCCGCATAGCCGGGAGAATTCATACCGGTCTCACTGCAGACTGCACCGAACTGGCAATCGACCCCGAACAGAGACTCCTCCTGCAGACCCGCCCCGCCTTTGGAGGCAACATCATGGCTACCATTCTCTGCCCCAACACCCGCCCCCAGATGGCCACCGTACGCCCCGGGGTAATGAAAAAAATGATACCCGACTACTGCCGGACCGGTAAAATCGTGAAAATAACATATGACGCCGCTGCAGTAAAAGTGCGGACAGCAGTTAAAGAAATTGTCCGGGAAACGAGTCGGATCGTTAACCTGGAAGAAGCACAGGTTATTGTCGCCGGTGGCCGCGGTGTAGGTGGACCTGAAGGCTTTAAGCTGCTGGAAGAAGTTGCAACCAGTCTGGGTGGAGTTGTGGGTGCTTCCCGTGCCGCCGTCGACGCGGGTTGGATTCCCGCCAACCACCAGGTGGGGCAGACCGGTAAAACTGTCCACCCCAAAATCTACATTGCCTGCGGAATCTCCGGAGCCATACAGCACGTAGCAGGGATGCAGAATTCAGGTATAATCATTGCTATCAACAAGAACCCCAATGCCCCTATCTTCAAGATTGCCGACTTCGGCATAGTCGGTGACCTTTTCCAGGTCTTACCCGCTTTCCTGGAAGCCATAAAGGAACTCACCAACGTTAGTTACGATTTCTCCTGCGCAGCAAAGTGAGTGGGCCTGATAACCTCACATTTTACATGTGAGGTTTCTTTTGTTTCATGTGTAACGTGCTAATCACTGAATGATATGCTTCCCATGCAATTTATACGCTGACATAATTAAGACCACCTGACGCTGGGTGTCTTTTGCTGACAATAGTAGATAGTTAAAAATCTGCAGACTTGGCAGTCCTGGGAAAAGCAATAACATCCCTGATGTTAGACATTCCTGTAATGTACATGAGCAGGCGCTCCAGGCCTAAACCAAAGCCGGCATGCTTGGTTCCCCCATATTTTCTAATATCTAAATACCACCAGTAATCTTCTTCTTTTAAGCCGAGTTCCCGCATCCTCTGTTTTAGAATTTCCAATCTTTCCTCCCGCTGGCTGCCGCCAATTATTTCGCCTACCCCAGGGACCAGCAGGTCCATGGCCGCCACGGTTTTATTGTCCTCATTCATGCGCATATAAAAAGCCTTGATCTCCTTAGGATAGTTAATAATGAAAACCGGCTTTTTAAAATATTTTTCGGTTATATAGCGTTCATGCTCAGTCTTTAAATCAAGTCCCCATCTTACCGGATACTCGAATTTTTCCTGGGCCTGTTCCAAAATCTCAATGGCTTTCGTGTAGGTAATATGTTCAAATTCTGAGTTTATTACGTTGTCCAGTTTGGCAAAGAGTGTGTTATCGATAAAGTTATTAAAAAACTCCATTTCTTCCGTGGCGTTTTCCAGCACATAACTGATGACATATTTAAGCATATCTTCTGCCAGGCGCATATTATCCCACAGGTCGGCAAAGGCAATCTCCGGTTCAATCATCCAAAATTCAGCGGCATGACGGGGTGTGTTGGAGTTTTCCGCCCGGAAGGTAGGCCCGAAGGTATAGACCTTTTTGAAAGCCATACAGTAGGTTTCCACTTCCAATTGGCCGCTGACAGTAAGGTTAGTCTCTTTACCGAAGAAATCTTTGGAAAAATCCACCTCACCTTTTTCATCCCTGGGGGGATTGTTAAAATCCAGAGTGGTTACCCTAAACATTTCACCGGCCCCCTCGGCATCACTCCCGGTAATGATGGGGGTATGCACATAAACAAATCCCCGCTCCTGGAAAAATTTATGTATGGCATAGCTGAGCAAAGATCTTACCCGGAATACGGCGGAAAATGTGTTGGTCCGGGGCCGCAAATGAGCAATAGTTCTCAGGTATTCAAAGGTATGCCTTTTTTTCTGTAAAGGATAATCGTTCTGAGATACACCTGCTACAGTAATATGAACCGCTTTCAGTTCGAAAGCCTGTTTCGCCCCCGGTGAGGCTAAAAGAATGCCTTCGACAGTGATGGCAGAACTCAAGGTAAGGGAAGCTACTTCTTTAAAATTAGGCAGGTTTTCCTCAAAAACAATTTGCAAATTTTTAAAAAAACTGCCGTCATTTACCTCAATAAAACCAAAAGATTTAGAAACCCTTACAGTTCTTACCCAACCGGAAATGCTGATATTTTTATTTAGATAAGCTTCAGTATTCCTGAAAATATCCTTAATCGTTACTGCCTGCATTTTTATCTTCCTCCCCGCATTTTAAATCTCCCGTCTCTGGGTACAATCAAGCTATTGGGATTCCTACTTTAGTTTCATCTTTCCTCATTATAATGACAAGTATTTTGCCAGACAAGAATTATTACGATTTCATCCCTTTTATAGCTATGCTTTTAGGATATAACAAAATATAAATTTCCTGTTAGTAATGACGGCTGGGGAATCATTTCCCAGCCTGACCCGCTGGCTCATTAAAGTTGCTTTGTCCACGGAAGGCCAATATGAATATGCCTTAAGAACCCATATCCTAAAGGCCTTAAAAAGCGGCTGCACCCGGGAAGAAATTGAACACGCCATCCTTTTGGTAGCACCTACTGCGGGTTTTCCCAAAACCATGAAAGGCCTCATCATGTTACGGCAGGTGCAGGAGGAAATACAGAAAAAGCATTAAGTTGTTTAGGTTCTCATCACACGCATGGCATTTAAAACAGCAATAACGGCTACGCCTACATCAGCAAAAACAGCTTCCCACATGGTGGCCACTCCGCCCGCACCTAACAAGAGGACAATAATCTTTACCCCCAGGGAAAAGATGATATTCTGCCAGACAATTTGTCGCGTTCTTTTGGCAATTTTCATGGCAGTTACTAACTTGGAGGGCTCATCCGTCATAATTACCACATCAGCGGCTTCGATGGCTGCATCAGTGCCCAGTCCCCCCATAGCCACTCCCACATCGGCCCTGGCCAAAACGGGGGTATCGTTAATGCCGTCACCAACAAAAATAATATTACCAGAACCTTTAGTCTCCATTATAAATTCCATCTTTTCAACCTTTTCATGGGGTAGTAATCCGGCATAAAATTCATCTATTTTCAGTTCCCCGGCCACCTGCTGGGCCGCAGCCTCAGTGTCCCCCGTTAACATTACCAGTCTCTTGACACCTATATTTCTTAATTCCCGCAAGGCTCTGGCACTATCCTCTTTAAGCCGGTCAGAGATGAGAATGTACCCCGCATATTTACTATCCACTGCAATATGGACTACAGTCCCCGGGATCTTCTCTTGTCTATACAAGATACCGTTACTTTCCAAAAGCTTACTGTTTCCGGCTAAAATAACTTTCTTTCCGACCACTGCTCTTACTCCTTGTCCCGCTATCTCTTCGTAGGAATCGATCTTTTGCCTGTCTATTTCTTCCCCAAAATATTCCAGAATGGATTTGGCAATAGGATGAGTGGAATAAACTAAAGCGAAAGCTGCATATTGTAAAAGCTGTTCCTGGCTCAAACCGTTCTTCGGAACAAGTGAGGCAACCCTGAAAACACCCTTTGTTAACGTCCCCGTCTTGTCAAAGACAACAGTATCCACATGATTCAGGGCTTCTAAATAATTGCCGCCTTTAACAAGGATACCGTTTTTAGAGGCAGCCCCTATTCCTCCGAAAAAACCTAAAGGAATGGAAACCACTAAAGCACAGGGACAGGAGATAACGAGAAAAATCAAGGCCCGGTAAAACCAGTCCGCAAAGGAGGCATCCCTTAGAATCAGAGGAGGAATTACTGCCACCGCCGCGGCTGTCAAAACAACGACCGGCGTATAATAACGGGCAAATTTTGTAATAAAGTTTTCGGTAGGCGCTTTTTTGCTGCTGGCATTCTGGACCAGGTCCAGTATCTTGGCAACTGTGGATTCACCAAATTCTTTGGTGACTTCCACCAGGAGAATACCGTTGGTATTAATAGCGCCACTAAGGACCTCATCCCCCTCCTTAACATTACGGGGGATTGATTCTCCAGTAAGGAGAGCAGTATTGAGCATGGCCTGGCCTCGAATAATTTTGCCGTCCAGGGGAATCTTTTCCCCCGGCTTTACGAGAATGATATCACCAATGTTTACTTCCTCTGGAGAAACCCGTAAGGTTTCGTCTCCTTTTTGTAAATTGGCAAAATCGGGCCTGATGTCCAGCAAGGCCCGGATAGAACGACGGGAACGGTTGACCGCCATATCCTGGAAAAACTCCCCAATCTGATAAAACAGCATCACAGCTACGGCCTCGGGATACTCTTTGATGGCGAAAGCACCCACCGTGGCTAAGGTCATGAGAAAATTTTCATTAAAAACCTGCCCGCGCGCCATATTACGGAGGGCTTTGAGGACAATTTCCCCACCGATTAAGACATAGCTCGCCCCAAAGAGAACTAATTCCACGTTTAAACTAAAATCACCAAGAATAGCAGCAAAATAAATAAAAGTGCCGAGGAAGAGCCGGATAAGTTCTTTTTTCTCTTCACGGTGTTCTTCAGCAGGGATGTCTTTTTTGTCTCTTTCCTCGGCAACAATAACGCGGGGTTCCATTTTATTCACTATTCGTTTAATTTCCGCTTCCAGTTCATCCAACTGTTTGGCGGACTCCGTTTCAACGCGCAGTTTCCGTGCAATAAAGTCCAGTGACACACTGCTTACACCCGGGAGGTTTTTTACGGCTCCTTCAATTTTGCCGGCACAATGGGCACAATCAAGTCCCATGAGCAGGTATACTCTTTGAGGAGAACGGGAGCCCAAACCCTCTAAGATAAGCTCTCTCTTACCAGTCATGTAAAATTCCTCCTAAGCCCTAAACTACCTGTGTCTTATATGGGCAAGCCCCTCTTTAAAAAGATTAATGATGTGTTCATCATCCAGTGAATAATAAACCATTTTCCCTTCTTTTCTGTGTTTTACCAGGCGAAGATTTCTTAAGACCCTGAGTTGATGAGAGACAGCTGATTGGGACATCTCCAAAATTTCCGACAGATCACAGACACATAGTTCTTGTCGGGAAAGGGCATGAAGTAGTTTAATCCGCGTAGGATCGCCCATAGCTTTAAATGTCTCTGCCAGCCCCAGAACTTCCTCACTGGAGAGACTATTGTTCTTTACTCTTAAAACATTTTCACTGTTAATACATGAAACTTCACAAAAATCTTCCCTTAATTCCACGAAATAACCCCCATATATGATCATGTTTTCATATGTTTATGTTAATAATGATACACCTTGGACAGTCGCTTTGTAAAGTAGATTCTATTTGGTTAGGGAAAGAGGAGTTAGAGTACTCCCTCATTTTTTGTTTAACACTTTACATTCTGTAAATACTTTGCAGGCTGTAAGGAGATATTAGCTAAAGGGTAATTTTACCATTGCCTTAGCTTATTCTTTTGTGTTAATATTGGTATACGATATCGGATGGTGATATTAATGTTCCGCGATTTCTTTTTAGGTTTTATTAAAATTCACATTCTGCACCATGCAGAACAAGAACCGGTTTACGGCTCCTATCTAATCCAGGAGTTAGCCCACCACGGCTACGAAATAAGTCCTGGTACACTGTATCCCACACTGCATTCCCTTGAAAAAAACGGCTACCTGGTGAAGGAAGACCGGGTCGTTGACGGTAAAGTACGGAAATATTACTCCATTACCGATAAAGGGAGAGAAGCCTTAGCCGAAGCACGTCTCAAAATAAAAGAGCTCGTGAGCGAGGTGTTATAACAACTAAGGGCAAGTATAACTATCCCACTGTGTTGTGGGGGAATTTTAGGGGGTTGTTTTATTGGAAAAAGGTAAAGTAAATTACACTGTGGAAACTACCAAAATATTAGATTATGAGAAAAGTCCAGGTAGAGGCTCTATTTTGGAAGTCCTTAAGGTGTCATTCCGCCTGGGCCTAACTTCTTTCGGCGGTCCCATTGCCCACCTGGGTTATTTTCGTGAAGAGTATGTATTAAGACGAAAATGGCTGGATGAGAAAACCTACGCCGATTTAGTTGCCCTTTGCCAGTTCCTCCCCGGCCCGGCCAGCAGCCAGGTGGGTATTTCCATTGGCATCATGCGGGCAGGCCTCTTAGGAGGTGTTGCTTCCTGGCTGGGCTTTACCTTGCCTTCGGCTCTGGCCCTTATTTTATTCGCTACCTTTCTGGAGGGATATCACTTTACCAATAGCGGCTGGCTTCATGGTCTCACCATCGTGGCTGTGGCCGTTGTGGCTCAGGCCGTTTGGGGCATGGCCAAAACTCTCGCCCCTGACCGCCCAAGGGTCACCATCGCTATTCTTACCGCCATGATCATGCTCCTCTTCCCTAAAGCCTTAGGTCAAATCATGATCATCTCCCTGGCCGGTCTGATCGGCTGGTTATTTTTTCCCAAGGCCCCTGTTCCGGAAACCCATAAAATCAGCGTACCCATCAGCCACAAAACAGCCATTTTCTCCTGGGTCCTTTTTTTCGGACTTCTCCTGGGACTCCCCTTGCTCCGTCATGTCAATAACAGCCCTAATCTCGCCGTCTTCGACAGCTTTTTCCGCGTAGGCTCCCTGGTCTTTGGCGGCGGCCACGTGGTCCTGCCCCTTCTCCAGGCGGAAGTGGTTACCCCCGGCTGGGTAACGGATACACAGTTCATCGCCGGTTATGGAGCGGCCCAGGCCGTGCCGGGTCCCCTCTTTACCTTTGCCGCCTATCTTGGCACCGTCATGAATGGCCTGACTGGGGCAATGCTTACCACCATTGCCATCTTCCTGCCCTCTTTTCTTTTAATTATCGGCGGGCTGCCTTTTTGGGATTTCATACGACGTCATTCCAGCTTCCAGGCTGCCCTTAACAGCATTAATGCCGCTGTAGTGGGGATTCTGCTGGCGGCCCTTTATAACCCCGTATGGGTAAAGGCCATTAAAACACCGGCTGATTTCAGCCTGGCCCTGGCGGCCTTTGGTCTTTTAATGTTCTGGAAAATGCCCCCCTGGCTGGTCGTTATTTTCTGTGCCGCCGGAGGCGCTTTCATGCAATGGATATAAAAGCACGCAAATACAAAATACAAGGCAAACGTGAAGCTCAAAAGCCCAGGAACAGCCTGGGCTTTACATTTAAGACAGGGTAGGTGAATGCCATTTAATCAATCACCCAGCTTATAGATTACTAAATTGTTTTTTACCAATACCGCGGGAAAACGGGTCTGTATGTATTTACTGTAAACCCCCTCCTCATCTCCTTCGATCTGCTCTTTTAACCGGACAAAGAATCTAGCCCCGTTTCGCAAATAGTATTCCATTTCTGCTCCAGGGTCCCCCGGAATGGTCACATTGGCCCGCCAGCCCTTACGACTGGCGAGATTTAAAAGCTGGGGCTGAAATGTTCCGATCACAATCAGGTCATCTTCTTTTGTATATTGTTGAACTATTTGGGCCTGTTCTAACAGTTCCAGATCCTGCCGGTAGAAAAACTCCAGTTTTTCCCAGCTATGATTAAAAATGAAGAATAAAATCAAGATCACCAAGACCGTCCCCCATTTCATTTTGCCCAGGAAATCTAAAGCCTTGCCACCAACCAGGGACAACACAGGGGTCAGGAGCAGGAGATAATAATCCAGTTTAATTACAGCCACCACAGTAACCACCTCTAAAAGCATGGCCAAAACCCAACTGACAAGAGGCAGATCTCTGGAAATATTTAAAGTGAAAAAGCCCAGTAAAAATAAGCGAAGGGCATAGGGAGTAAAAGCACGGGGCAGGGCCTGGGCCAGAAAATTGTGGGCCTCAGGGGTAAATATGGCCGTTATAAACTTTAGCCCTATCTGCTGCATGGCAATACCGCTTACATAATCAGTTTCAGCTACCGCCTTTAACCAGGCAAAATACAGAAAAGGTGTTCCCAAAGATACGGAGGCAAATACCCAGAGCTGCCATTGGGCGGGAAACTTTTCCTTATATTTTTTAATAACCATAATTAACATGGGTATTCCGACAAAAACTGTGGGTACTTTCTGGGAGATAGCCAGGGCTGTAAAAATCCCGGAAAGATAAAGGAAACTCCACTTTTCTTCTTCTATCCACCGGAGGAAATAATAAAAGGCGCCGATAAAAAAAAATAAAGCCGACGATTCCGGCATAATTGCCCGGGAAAAATAAATGTTAAAAGGAAATATTCCGTATAGGAGTACTGTATACCAGGCTGTGGAAACTGAGTACAATTTTTTGGCCAAACAATAGAGAAAATAGGCTGAAGCCAGAAAAAACACCAGAGGTACCAGCCGAGCCAGGACATAGTGGTAGCCAAACAGTTTATATAAACCCGCAATGATGAAGGTGGTAATTTGAAATTCCAACTGGACATAATTGGGCATGGGGCCATCGTAGTTTAACTGGGGATAAAAAATATTAAATCTCTGTTCTAGGAAATTTCGTGCAATGGCCTCGGTATCTGATTGACGCCAGGCATGATATTCGGCTGGAGGACTGTTAAGATGGGACAGCCTTAGAGCTAAAATAAAAGCAAATATAAAGAGCAGGATCAGGCTCTCATTATACTTACGTAACTTCAACATCATACCACCTATTTATTTAGTACAATCACGCCTGTAATCACCATAGCTATACCTATGATTTTGGCAAAAGTGAATTTTTCATTAAAGAGAAAGTAGGAAAGCAGTGCCACATTAATATAACCCAAACTCACCATAGGATAGGCATAGCTCAATTCAGCCTTGGTCAGAACCTTAATCCACAATAAGCAACTTAGGCCAAACAAGAAAACCCCCAAAAGGATTTCAGGAATCTTAGCAATTCGAATAACCTCAAGGCTTAAAGCCTCAAAGGATAAGGAAAAATTACCCAATTTGTTGGCACCAATTTTCAGTATCACCTGACCCAGGGACCCTAAGAAAATGGATATAAGCATTAGAATAATAGTGTTCATATTGCACCTAATACATGACGGGTTTCTTAACTTTTTTTAATAGACTAAAATAGCCCATGATTGTTCTTTGTACTTTCATCTTACTGGCGCCTTCTTTCTGTTCATAGTGAAGCACTAAAGGATATTCCCCCGCTTTAACGCCTATTTTACTAAAGCGGGCCAGGATTTCCGCCATACATTCAAAGCCGCTTGTAGTAATGAGTTCGCCATTATATAATTTCATAGCCTTCTTCAGGTATCCTAAGTTGTAAGCTCGAAAACCGCAGGAGTAATCACTGACATTACGAATGGGAAAGAACAGTTTGAGAAAGAGTTTGGCTCCCCGGCTGTAGATTTTACGGTTCCAGGAAAGGCCGATTTCTTTACCGCCGGGGACAAAGCGGGAAGCTATGACCAGATCAAGCTTTTCACTCTTTAATTTCCGGATAATATCGGGAATAATATGGGGACTGTGAGTGTTATCTGCATCTAAAGTAATTAAAACGTCGTTCTCGTCATATTGATTTACTACCTGACAAAACAACGTTTTCATAGCTAAACCTAAGCCTCTGTTTTTTGAATGGGTAATGTATTTGATATAAGGATAAGCGTCAGCATAAGCTTTTAAAATTTCTTCCGTATGGTCAGTACTACCATCGTTGACAACCAGGATGTGTAACGATTCCCCCAGTAACTCCTTAAGCTGTTTCATACTATCTAACAATTTACCGATTACTGCTTCTTCGTTATAGGCAGGAAGTCCAACAATTACTTTATAACCCATGCAGGCATACCCCCATCCGATTGACATCCTCAAAGCCGGCTCATATGTATTATGTCTCAACCCAATAATCTCCATACAAAAAAGGCCCAAGAGGGGCCTCAAAAAAAAGGCGATTGAAAACCCCTTGATTTCACTGGGTTTCTCAATCGCCTGATTTTTTTATGTTCATTCTTTAATCATTCTTCACCAATACTCTTTAACAGGTTGGCCATTTCTATAGCTGAAACCGCTGCTTCAAAGCCCTTATTGCCTGCTTTTGTTCCAGCCCTCTCCACAGCCTGTTCTATATTGTCCGTGGTCAATACCCCAAAAATTACGGGAATTCCCGAGGTAAGACTGACCTGGGCTACTCCTTTGGCTACTTCCGCAGAAACATACTCGAAGTGAGGAGTGGCCCCGCGAATCACGGCGCCTAAACAAATGACGGCATCATACCCTTTGGCAGTCATACGTTTAGCCACCAAGGGGATTTCAAAGGCCCCGGGTGTCCAGGCTACTTCTATATCGGTTTCCTTCACCCCGTGACGGATCAGGGCATCCATAGCTCCGCCCAGTAGTTTATTGGTAATAAATTCATTGAACCGGCTTACCACAATGCCAATTTTTAGATTTTCCCCGGTAAGTTTACCTTCATAGATTTTTGTCATCTTAATCCTCCCTTAATTTTAGTTGTTAGTTGATAGTTGATAGTTGGCAGTAGTATTTAACGTGAACCGTTAACAGTTAACAGTTAACCGCGAACCGACCACCGACTACCGACAAAGCTGTGCTAGAACATGGATCAGGAAGCAATTAAACGCGGAAAGCGGAAATCGGATATCGTGAGGCGAAGCCGTATTCGCCAAAAAAATGTCGGACGTCGGATAGCGGATATCGTCAACCCATCACTGGGCACGGGGCACGGTGATCGTACTACTTTAGATTAAGCATGTGTCCCAGGCGTTCCTTCTTGGTAATTAGATATCTTTTATTACAGGCCCCCGGGGTAATTTCCAAGGGGACACGTTCCACCACTTTTAAGCCATAGCCCTCCAGTCCCGCAATCTTCCGGGGATTATTGGTCAAAAGACGAATATTCTTGATGCCCAGGTCAGCCAGGATCTGGGCTCCCGTTCCATAGTCCCTGAGGTCCGCTGGGAAACCCAGGACTTCGTTAGCCTGTACCGTATCCATCCCTTCATCCTGGAGTTGATAGGCCCTCAGTTTATTGATCAGTCCTATCCCCCTGCCTTCCTGTCTCATATACAGAAGAACCCCTTTACCCGCCCTTTCTATGGCTGTTAAAGCTGCTCCCAGCTGTTCCCCGCAGTCGCAGCGCAGGGAACCCAATGCATCTCCTGTGAGACATTCAGAATGGACTCGGACCAAAACCGGCTCCTCCCCCCCTACCTCACCCTTAACCAGGGCCAGGTGAGCCTCCCCATCCAGGGTGCTGATATAGGCATGGGCCGTAAATTGCCCGTATTTGGTGGGCATGTTTACTACCGTTATCTTTTCGATTAGCTTTTCTTTGCGTCTCCTGTACTGGATCAGATCGGCGATGGTGACAATCTTTAAATGATGGGTACGGGCAAAATTCATCAACTGGGGAACACGGGCCATGGTCCCATCCTCATTCATAATCTCACAGATCACCCCTGCCGGATAAAGCCCGGCCAGTTTGGCCAGATCCACGGAAGCTTCCGTATGTCCTGCCCGTTTCAGCACCCCTCCCTCTTTATAACGGAGCGGGAAAATATGACCGGGCCGGCGCAAATCCTGGGGCTTACAGGCTGGATCCAGGACTTTTTTAATGGTATGGGCCCTTTCAAAAGCGGAGATACCTGTCGTCGTATCAATGGCATCGATAGATACGGTGAAAGCCGTTCCCAGATTATCACTGTTGTTTCTCACCATGGGTGTGATTTCCAGTTCATCCAGGCGCTCCCCGATGATGGGCAGGCAAATGAGTCCCCGTCCATAAGCAGCCATAAAGTTGATGGCCTCCGGTGTGACCCATTGGGCGGCCATGACCAGGTCCCCTTCATTTTCCCTGTCTTCATCATCGACGACAATGATCATTTTGCCCGCCTTAATGTCAAGAAGGGCTTCCTCAATCGTATTAAAAACAAATTCCTTCTCCATGTTTATCACCTCATAGCTTTATATGAACCCCTGTTCCGCCAGGAAAGAAAGACTAAGTCCTCCGCCCCTGTCACTTTGCTCCTCTTTTTCTTTCATGATGAGCTTCTCTAAGTACTTGGAAATGACATCTGCCTCTAAGTTGACCCTATCACCTACTTTTTTAAACCCCAGGGTAGTGATCCCTCTGGTATGGGGGATCAAAGCTACCGTGAAGGTGTGCCCATTTACCTGAACGATGGTGAGACTGATCCCATCTATAGCTACCGACCCTTTGGGCACCAGGTATTTGCCAAGGTGGGAAGGATAGCTTATCTCTGTAACAATGGCAATATCCTCTTTGACCTGCCGGGTAATGGTCCCTACCCCATCTACATGTCCGCTGACCAGGTGTCCTCCCAGACGATCATTTAAGCGGAGGGCCCGTTCCAGGTTAACTTTTTCTCCGGATTTCAAATCTCCCAGGTTGGTTTTTGCCAGTGTTTCCGCCATGGCTTCTGCGGTGAAAGTGGCCGAATCAAAAGCGACAACAGTAAGACAAACCCCATTCACAGCAATACTGTCGCCCAGTTTCACATCAGAGACAATGATCGGGGCATGAATACGGATTTGTGCGGAATTTGTTCCCTTTACAACAGACTGGACTGTTCCCAGTTCTTCGATAATTCCTGTAAACACTCTATCCCTCCTTTCCTTTAGGGTACCCAGTTATTAAATAATCTCTTCCCAGATGTTCCAGCGATATGTCAATAAGTTCAATGGCATCATTCAAAAAAGAAAAACCCTCCCCCCCGAAAGAACCCGGGGCCCTGGTCCCACCGATTAACTTTGGGGCCAGAAAACAATAATATTTATCCACCAGATTTTCCCGCAGGAAACTCCCATTGATGGAACCCCCACCTTCTACTAAAACACTGGTGATTTCCTTTTCTCCCAACATCTTAAGCAAAGAGGGCAGATGCACACGGGGGCCATCACCCACCACAAGAATTTCAGCCTTCTTTTGCAACAAACTGCGCTTTTCGACAGGCGCCAGGGTTGTGGTAGCAATCAGGGTGGGAGCAGAAGAATTTAAATTGAGAACCCGGGCTTCTTCATCAATGGTAAGCCTGCTGTCCACAATAATACGCACAGGGTCCCGTCCCTCTTGATGGGGAAGCCGGCAAGTCAAACTAGGGTTATCTGCCTTTACTGTACCTATACCTACCAGAATAGCATCATAGATGCTGCGCAACCAGTGGCCCCGTAGTCTGGCTTCTTCTCCCGTAATCCATTGCGACTCTCCCTTTTCTGTAGCAATCTTGCCATCAAGAGAAGTAGCTGTTTTTAAAGCCACAAAAGGCAGTTTTGTCCGGATATACTTTAAAAACACCTCATTTGCCTTCCGTGCCTCATCTTCTAAAAGCCCCTCATACACTTCAATACCGTGAGCCCTTAACCTTTCAAGGCCTTTGCCGCTAACAAGGGGGTTAGGGTCTCGCAGGGCTACAAAAACCCGTTTAATCCCGGCCTGAATAATGGCTTCTGTGCAGGGTGGAGTCCGGCCGAAGTGGTTACAGGGTTCTAAAGTAACGTAAAGATCGGCTCCATAGGCCCTTTCCCCTGCAGCATTTAAAGCATGTACTTCGGCATGGGGTGTGCCCGCTTTTTGATGATAGCCTGTCCCCACAATGCTCCCATCTTTCACTACAACAGCCCCTACGATTGGGTTGGGGCTTGTACGCCCCTGGGCCTTTCGGGCCAGTTCCAGAGCCATTTTCATATAAGGAATATCCATACCATACCTCCTGTATATTAAAAAACAAAATCCCGGAGGATAGCTTTTCCTCCGGGAAATAAAATGCATACATAAAAGAATAGGCCCATATTGCCCTTTTCACCCTTCTCCCATCCAGACTTTAACTGTCGGCCCCGGAATCTCACCGGAGTCCTGCCTTGCGGCTCGCGGGCTGCCACTTAAATGTGGATTACCGCCGGTACGGAATTACACCTGTCCCCGAAGGAATTATGAACTTGCCAACTCAAATATAACCCATGTAAAAGAAAAATGCAACTAATATCATTTATGCAACTTCACTTCTTAAGAATTCCCATCATTGAAACCCTGAAACCAAACTTTATTTAAAAGTTTAATGGCAGGCTCTATGTGCTCCCTGGGAATTCCTCCATATGAAAGGAGTATGAGGGGGTATCCGATGCTCGTACCATCCGTAAAAGAATTGGAAACGGGGATTACCTTGACCCCTGCCTGCTCTGCTCGCAAAACTATTTCCTCTAAACTTAAAGAAATTTTCACTGCCAGCAAAATGTGGAGCCCCGTTTCTTTCCCCAGGATATCTACTCTGTCTCCCATTATTCTCTTGATGGTATCAATCAATAACTGATTTTTCCTGGCATAGAGCTTTCTCAGTTTGCGGATGTGTTTTTCCAGAAGTCCATCTCTCATAAATAGGGAAAGGGCTATTTGTTCAATTTTGGAAGAAGTCTGATTGTACTGGCTGATTTCTTCTCGAAATTGTTCTAAAAGATCCTGAGGCAAAACCATATAGCTTATCCTTAAGGAAGGTAAAAGAATCTTGGAAAATGTTCCCATATAGACAACATTGGCCCCGTTATTCAGTCCCTGTAGAGAAGGGATGGGCCTGCCAAAATATCTTAATTCGCTGTCGTAATCATCCTCTATAATAATCCCTTTATTAGAATGGGCCCAGTTCAAAAGCTGGATTCTTTTGTTGATCGGCATGGTAGAACCCATAGGGAACTGGTGGGAAGGGCTTACATACACAATTTTTGTCCCGCTTTCCGAAAGATAGTTTATATCGATGCCATCATTTTCCATTCTGATCGGTACGATCTTAAAGTTATGGTCTCTAAATACACGTTGCCCTTTCTTAAAACCTGGTTCTTCGAAGCCAATGGAGTCATGACCTGGTTTTAAAATGGCGCACAAAACATGCAGTAAACTTTGTACCCCAGCTCCCACCACAATTTGTTCGGGAGTACAAATAACACCCCTTGACTGATGAATATACTTGGCAATTTCTTTACGCAGTTCGTACTCCCCTTGATAAGAACCATAAGACAGGAAACGTTCATTTTTTTTTAGGGCTTTGTTGATATACTTTTTCCATAGAGAAAAATCAAAGGCCTCTTTGTCCACATAATCACTGCGAAAATCATAGGTGGTAAATTGTTCTTCCTTTTCTTTTTCCATATTTCCCATGTAAGTACCATCAGTCTTAATTTTTACAAACTTATTAATTTCGATGGGACTTACAAAATAGCCTACCTTAGGTTCACTTTTGATATATCCTTCCACCGCCAACTGATGATAAGTAGCTTCAATGGTAGTCCTGCTCATGTTTAACCCGAGAGCCAGCTGCCTTATGGAGGGCAGTTTGGTATTGGGCTCGAGATTCCCCGTAATTATCTCATTTTTTATAAAATTGTAAAGTTGGATATAAAGCGGTGTTTTTTCAGTACTGTCAAGGTTAACAGCAAATTGTAACATATTCATCACCTGTCTGTCCTTTTAAATTTATATAAAACTATCACTTTTAAAGCATCCAGATTTCTATTACATTATAGCTAAGAAGAATTATCACTGCAATGTTTGGGAGGTTATAAAAATGCGCTGGTTTAATACGAAACAATTAGTCCTTACAGGATTAATGGCAGCCCTGGTAATGGTAGGTACCATGCTGATCCAGGTCCCCACCCCCACCAAAGGTTATATTCATATTGGCGACAGTATGGTTTATTTGAGCGGCATTTTACTGGGCCCTGTAGCAGGCAGCCTGGCCGCTGCCCTGGGCTCGCTGCTGGCTGATGTTGCTTCCGGCTATGGGATATATGCACCGGCCACCTTTGTGATTAAAGGTCTGGACGCCTTCGTTGTAGGATATTGTTATTATCTTATCACCAAAGGGGGCAGTGCCTTAAGCAAGAAAACTTTTGCTTATGTCCTGGGGGTCGCTTTAGGCGGAACTATCATGGTAGGGGGCTATCTAACCTATGAGACTTTACTTTATGGCTTTGCTACTGCCGTGACAGGGGTGCCCGGGAATATAACTCAGGCGGCAGGGGGAGGTATCCTGGCCTTCCCTGTTCTGGCAGCCATGGAAAAAATGAACGTTCCCTATAAAATAAAAGAGGCCATGGCCAAATAAACCTATATTGCTAAATCCGTGCTTTTCATGCTATTTTAAAAAGGGTACAATTTCATACGCAGTGGCAGCCACCTGCGTTAACAAAACTGCATTTACTAGTGATGTAGCGCCGGCTTCTGCCCGGCGTTTATTTTTTCTGGTAATTCTATTTTGAGGAGGAGATTCTAATGAAAAAATACCCCGTTATCCTGGTGACCCTGTATGTAGCCTGTGAACTGATTGCCAATATTACGGCCGGTAAACTAACCACGGTTGGTAATCTGGTTGTTCCCGCCGCCGTATATATCTTTACCGTCAGTTATACCCTTCTGGACCTGATCAACAGGATTTTAGGTAAAGAGGAAGCCCGGCGCATTGTCAAAGGCGCTTTTTTCGCCAACCTGCTTTTGGCCCTGTATGTCACCCTGGCTATTCACCTGCCCAGCCCCGGCTTCTGGCAGGGCCAGGAGGCCTTTGTCAAGACGCTGGCCAATACCCCCCGTATCACCCTGGCCTCATTAACGGCTTATTATCTCTCCAGTAATGTAGACATTATTTTTTATCATCTCTTGCGCGAGAAAGTAGCCCCTTGGCTAAGAGTCTTAACCTCTAACGGCGTAAGTCTTTTCGTCGATACCCTGGTCTTTATTACCATAGCCTTTGCCGGAGTAATGCCTCTACTACCCTTAATCAAAGGACAATACCTGGTGAAACTAGGTACTACCATCATCACCATCCCTTTAATCTACCTGACGCACTTCATCGGTGGGGGGAAAGAAATTTCATCCTGTCCAGTGAAGGGGGAAAATAACCATGCTCCTGGATATTAACCTCATGACCAAAAAAGACTATTACAGCCGGTTAGCATCACTGATCAAAGAAAAGTCCCAACATTATCGTGTAGGTTTTTGGGGACAGCCTGACCAGGGAACTATGGATATTTTTCGCCGCCATCATTTTAAGTTTATTGATCTGGATATCCCCTGCGAGCGTCATCAGTCCCCGGTTTTTATCCCGCAAACTACGTGTCATATCATACAGGACATAATGGCTAATGCCTATGAGCTCAAAAACTGCCTGGATTTTCTTATCGCCACCACAGGACCGGATAAGTGCGAACAGGGACGCAATGTGGCAGCCATTTTAGCCAACGAGGGTTTTCAGGTTATTAACGCCACCAATACCAATACCTGGCCCTTAAGACCCCCTTTGATTTCCAATGCAGCCGGCCCTTTAGGGCCACGGGTCAACCGCATTATGGAACTGATCTATAAACCTCTGAGCAAAGAGGAAGAAGCTTACTACCGAGAACGGCAGATCACAAAGCCTTCCTTTATTTTTCATGGTGTCCCGCCCCGTGATTTAAGCCTCCTGGATAATTTTCCTCCCCATACGCGCATCGAAGGCTGGACCAAACTGGTAGAACTGGGTATTCCAGGCCGGATTGATTTAGAGTGGCAGGTTTTCCCCCACATACCCACGGTTTTCTTTACCCAGAGCTTTTGCCACAAAGAATTTCTGGCCGCTTACTGGGCCAAAAAGACAGGGGGACTCCATATTGAAGCCCATGCCAATGTTACCAATTCTACGGAAGCAAAACTCCAGGCCTTTCTGGGACTGGCCGGCAAGACTTTTTGAAGGGAGACCCATGCCATGATCTACTGCGATGGCGGCTCCACCTATACTAAGATTCTCTATCCCTATGGTAAGCTGGAAATTATTCCAACCCAGGAAATGTTGCAGGATAAAACCAAAAGGTTTGATATTGCCACGGGACATGCAGCCAAAAACCGCTGTAAACTGTATGTCAACGAGCTCCTGGCCCTGGCCCATGGTTCCCTCAGCCTCTTAAAGGAAGATAACTTTACTGTTGTGGATATCGGCAGCAGAGATACCAAATACCTTGTCATCAGGGACCGCAAGGTCATCAGCTTGGACTGGAATACCAGCTGTGGGGGTAATCTGGGCTTCACTGTGGAACTCCTGGGACGTTACTATGGCCTGGATTATTCCAGGTTAAAGCCAGGCCAGGAAAAAATCCAGGTAGCCTGTGGCCTGCTGGGGATGGAAAAGATTTTCGATGAAATCAATAAAGGCTTTTCACCTGCTGAAAGTGTGGCCAAATTCTTAAAGGGCATGGCTTTTCATACCTATCAATTCTGCCAGAGTCCCGACCTTTTGTACCTCTCCGGGGGACTAGCCGAGAATCCTTGTTTTATCCAAACCCTTAGCCAGTATTGTGAAGTTAGACCTTTAGGCAGGGATATTCTTTTAAGAGGTCTGGTGGAAATAGGTAAACAAAGGCTGGCGCCCTAACACCCAGGTTATTAAATTATTACAACCTGCAACGAAACAGAGGAGCATTTTTTTGCTCCTCTGTTTTTTCGTTCTAACAACCCGTAAACGTGGTTCCCAGATATTCACTGATGAGTTTATAAGCGCAAAACTTACCGCACATAGTACAGCACTCCTGGCTCTCATCGTTTTTATCTTTACGCATTCGTGAAGCTTTCTCCGGGTCTATAGAGAGTTCTATTTGTCTTTGCCAGTCTAACTTCTTCCGGGCCCTGGCCATTTCCAGATCCCACTCCCAGGCGCCTTTAACCCCTTTCACCAGGTCCGCGGCATGGGCTGCAATCCTGGCGGCAATGACACCTTCTTTCACATCCTCCACCGTAGGCAGCCCCAGGTGTTCTGCCGGCGTAACATAACAAAGAAAGTCTGCCCCAAAAGAAGCCGCTATAGCCCCGCCTATAGCTGAGGTAATGTGGTCATAACCCGGTGCCACATCTGTCACCAGCGGCCCCAAAACATAAAACGGCGCGTTATGACAAAGGGTTTTTTCCAGCTTCATGTTGGCTTCAATCTGGTCCAAAGGAACATGTCCAGGCCCTTCCACCATCACCTGTACCCCGGCTTCCCTGGCCCGTTTCACTAAACCGCCCAGGATAATCAATTCTTTAATCTGGGGGGAATCTGTAGCATCAGCCAGACAGCCTGGCCGGAGGCCATCCCCCAAACTTAGGGTAACATCGTATTTTTTAGCAATTTCCAGTAAACGGTCATACTGTGCAAATAAGGGGTTTTGCTGCTGGTGATGGAGCATCCAGGCAGTGATAAAAGACCCCCCTCTGGAAACAATGTCCATGACCCTGCCTTTTGCTTTCAGTTCCTCAATCACTTCCAGGGTAACGCCGCAGTGTACGGTAATAAAATCAGCCCCATCTTCACAGTGCTTTTCGATACCGGCAAAGATGTCATCAGCCGTCATCTCTACCATGCCTCTCCCCTGTTTCTGGGTTTCCACCAGAACCTGGTACAGAGGAACCGTGCCTACCATGACAGGACTGGCCGCAATAATACTTTTTCTTACCCGGTCAATATCCCCTCCCGTACTTAAATCCATCACAGAATGGGCACCAGCTTTGATGGCTACGGCCAGTTTCTCCAGTTCTTTTTCCAACTGGGGATAGGCGTCAGATGTACCGATATTGGCATTTACTTTGGTGGCTAAGCCCTTCCCCACTGCCATGGGTCTAATCCCCTGATGGTTAACGTTGCAAGGAAGAACGGCTTCTCCCAAGGCAATTTTTTCCCGAAGTTCTTCCGGACTTATTTTTTCCAGTTCTGCTGCCTTTACCATTTCTGGAGTAATAATACCTTTTCTTGCAGCTTCCAGTTGGGTCACCTTCACCACACCTTTCCTTTTTTTAATTATTAAAAAAAGCACAAATCCCATGTAAGGATTTGTGCCGAATAAACATATACGCAAAAACGTATATAATGCGATCACTTCCCTACGCTGGTATTATCCAGATCAGGTTAAAAGGGTTAAAGGATTCATAGGTCCTTAATCTCAGCCGGCCTCTCCAACTCCCCCAGTGTCGGTTATTCATTTTTTGCACCTAGCTTAATGATAATACATTTTTAGCCAACATCAAGTAAAATATTGTTTATATACTGTTTTTTTTCCAGTGTATTAAGGAAATGCTGCCTGGACATATTAAAAACCTTTTGATACATATTGGAGTTTAAAGATCTTTACAATGGTTTACATTCATGATATATTGGTCATACGCCCATAATATTTTCAGTTACCTTTGATTATCATGAGTAAAAAAGCAAACATTTGGGAGGTCATATTATGAAAATTGCTTTACCTTCGAGAAATAACCAGATTGATGATCACTTCGGTCACTGCCAGTATTACACCATCTATACCGTGGATGATAACAGAACAATTGTATCCGAGGAAAAATTAGAGGCCCCTGGGGGATGCGGGTGTAAATCCAATATTGCTGCCATTTTGGCTCAAAAAGGTGTCAGTTTAATGCTGGCAGGCAATATGGGAGAGAGTGCCATGCGAATTTTAAATGCTCACGGCATCCAGGTTATTCGCGGCTGCTCCGGTAATTTAAAGGATGTGGCTTTAGCCTGGCTTGAGAATAAGCTTACCGACTCTGGCCAGGGATGTAGCGAGCACGGGTCTTGTCATCACTAAGGATCCATAAAAATTTCTTATTCTCGTTTGGCAAAAGACAACGAGGGTAGATATACCCTTGTTAGTCTTTTGCTTTTTTAATTAGCCGGTAATCTAAGTTCAAAAGGATGTAGAAACTTCTTTTTTTGTGAATTGATGTATATTACCCAGGGATAATTTTATTTATGGAACAAAATACCATTAACAATCTTAACATTTATTGGCATTAAAACATTCTCTAATCGGAAAACAGGTGATAAAGGTGTGGAAAAAACTCTTCTTAATCCTATTGATTCTCTTTTTAGGTGGGTATGCCGCATTTATGGGCCTCTATTTTTATACCTCAGAACCATCTTTTTGCTTAAAGTGCCATGAGATAAAGGACTATGTTACTGCCTGGCAAAACTCGCCTCACAAGGAAGTAAAGTGCTTTTTCTGCCATGAGCCCAGAGGGTTTCTGGGAAAGATCCACTCCAAAAGCAGGGGCTTAAACTATGTTTATCAACAATGGACGAATAATTATACTATCCCAACAAGTGCCATTATTCCCGAAAGCAACTGTATTGCCTGCCACTTGGGGGATAATAAGTATTATCCTAATGCGGTCAGATTAAGTAATGAAATAACCAATCATTTTGAACTCATTAAACAAGATGAATCGTGCCTGAAATGTCACCGGGATGCAGGGCATGCCACCGACATAAATATAACCTCCAGCCTCCAAAAAGCACAAAAAAACCGATAAAAGGGGGGTAAAGTACCCATTGGAATTATATTACTCAATTTATGTATTTTTTCGTAATACTGAATAACTTCACTTAAAAGATGGGAGCGTTTTACCTCCCGTCCTTTTCTTTAGAAATAATTTCTTTTGTTGATTAAATCATTATTTACAAAATTTGTGTAATCCTTGTTAAAAATTTTTAATAAAACCAGCAGGAAAATTTGTTAATCTGTGGAATATTTTTATTAACACGTTTAGGAAAGGAGGTGCAGGATGGAGAACTCTGGCAGGGAATTACTTCCTGAACTTAAAGCAATGATCCCAGTTGCTAACAGTATTGTTGCTACTTTTGGGAAGAATTGCGAGGTAGTTATTCATGATTTAAGGTATCCTGATTCCTCTCTGGTTTATATGGTGGGGAATGTCACTAACCGCTCCCTTGGAGCTCCGGTAACTAACATAGTACTGGAGGCTCTGCGTAATACTGGTGACAAGAGCGAAGATCTACATTGTTATAAAACCGTCACTAAGGACGGTAGAACTTTGAAATCCTCAACAACATTTATTAGAGATAGCTTAGGAAAAATTATTGGTTGCATTTGTATAAATTTTGATCTTACTGAATTTTACCTGGGTAAAAATATTTTCGCCCAATTTACTGAATTCCCATTTGATAATGAGAAAAACGCCAATAAACAGGAATATTTTGCCCAGGATGTCAACGATGTCATTGGCAATATTATCAAACAGGTTATAGACACTTCCAAAGTGCCTGTTTCGCTAATGCAAAAAGAAGAGAAGGTCCACATTGTCCAAGAACTAGATAAAAAGGGTGTATTTTTAGTGAAAGGAGCAGTGGATCAGGTTGCAGCCGTTTTAGGCGTCTCCCGTTATACTGTCTATAACTACCTGGACGAAATACGCTCCTACAAATCCGGTATTAATGTTGTATAAATCAGCAAAATGAGGTGCCATTTATGAAAACAGTTATTCAAACTACAAAAGCTCCTGCAGCAATAGGACCATATTCCCAGGGAATACAATGTGGTTCTTATCTATTTGTATCAGGTCAACTACCAATTGATCCTGAAACTGGACAAATCGTCTCCAGTGATATTCAAACCCAAACCCATCAGAGTATTAAGAATCTGCAAAATATAATTGAAGCTGCTGGAGCAAGTCTAGTTAACGTAGTCAAAACTACTGTTTTTATCAAAGATATGAACCAATTTGCTTTAATAAACGAAGTTTACGGCCAATACTTTAGCGAAAATCCCCCTGCCAGAGCCACGGTTGAGGTTGCCCGCTTACCTAAAAATGCCGGTGTTGAGATAGAAGCTGTTGTCTATATACCATAAAACGTTTGAGATAGGAGGAACAAATCATGAATTTAGCACGTTTCCCACGCAGACGTTACACTGAAGGGAAGACCCCCATCGAAAAACTACCCCGTTTCTCGGAGACTTTAGGAGGCCCTAATATCTATATTAAACGCGATGACCTTCTCGGCCTTACTTCGGGTGGTAACAAAACTCGTAAGTTAGAGTTTTTAGTGGCCGATGCCTTGGCCCAAAAGGCAGACACACTCATAACCTGCGGAGCTGTACAGTCCAACCACGCTCGTTTGACGCTCTCCGCGGCTGTGAAAGAAGGATTAAAATGCCGGCTGGTTTTGGAAGAGCGTGTGGCTAACAGCTATCACCCCGACGCTAGCGGCAACAACTTCCTCTACCGTTTGCTCGGTGTGGAGAAAATTAAAGTGGTTCCCGGTGGTTCCGATATGATGAAAGAGATGGAAGCAGTTGCAGAGGAAGTTGCTGCCGAGGGGCGTAAAGCCTATATAATTCCAGGGGGCGGCTCAAACCAAATCGGAGCCACCGGCTACGTGGCCTGCGCCCAGGAGATACTGGAACAAACTTTTGAGATGGGCCTCAATATTGACCATGTCGTATGTGCCAGCGGCAGTGCAGGAACCCATGCCGGTCTGGTAACCGGTTTTTACGGTTGCAACAGTAATATTCCCATCACAGGCATTAATGTCAGCAGAAAAAAAGATGTACAAGAGGATTTGGTTTATAACCTGGTCCAGCGGACAGCTGCTCACGTAGGTGTAAAACAGGATATCCCAAGAGAAGCAGTTAACTGTTTCGATGAATATGTAGGTCCTGGCTATTCTCTCCCCACTCCTGGTATGGTGGAAGCCGTTAGATTACTGGCCAGAACCGAAGGTATCCTCCTTGACCCTGTTTACACCGGTAAAGCCATGGCCGGGCTTATTGACCTGGTGAGAAAAGGCTACTTCAAAAAGGATGACAATGTATTATTTATCCATACAGGTGGATCGCCAGCTCTCTACGCCTATACTTCAGTAATCTTAGGGTAACTTATCAGTTAAGCATGCAGGCAGGGAACACTTTGCCCCCTCGTTTACTATTTTGTGTCTAAGGTGATGGATGAGAAAGGAGATGAATTTATGAGTACTGAGAAAAAAACTCTGGAAATGTACGGCGGCCTATGGGGCGGTTTAGTCCCACTTTTTGTTCTCATTGGTATCTTAATCTGGTTATCCGTGGCGGAAAGAGGTACTCCCCAGGCCTTTTGGGCAGGGGGCTGGTTGGCAATTGTAGCCGGATTATTCTTCGCAAAAAATAAACAGGACTACTGCGGGGCAATAATGAGAGGGTTAGGCGACAAAAACGGCATCGTTATTATTACTGCCTGGATCTTTGCCGGTGTTTTTGGCAAATTAATGGTGGCCGGCGGCCTTGTAGAAGGTCTTTTATGGTTTGGTTTGGAAACAGGTGCTCAGGGCGCACTATTTACAGTTCTCTCCTTTGTAGCAGCTATGCTTTTTTCACTGGGTACTGGTACAAGTACAGGTACAGTTCTTTCTTTGATACCAGTATTATACCCTGCCGGTGTCTTTTTAGGGGCTAATCCCACGATGCTAGCCGCAGGTATTTTATCAGGCGCAGCCTTTGGTGATAATTTAGCTCCCGTCTCCGATACCACTATAGTTTCCGCATACACCCAGGAAGCTACAATGAAAGATGTAGTAAAGAGTAGATTTCCTCTCGCCATCTCTGCTGCCACAATAGCTGCCATAGTTCTACTTATTACAGGAGGTGGCGGTTCCGTAGCAAACCTGCCGGAGCTTCAAGCTAAGGTCAATCCTGCCGGTTTGTTAATGTTATTAAGTTTCGCGGTCGTTGTAGGTTCCGCTCTAGCAGGAAGACATATTGTCGAGTCTTTAATTTATGGCAACGTATCAGCGGTCATTCTCGGTATGTTAAACGGTAAAATAGCCTGGTCCACAGTTTTACATTTACCTGCTAAGAGAGGGGAAAGTACAGGTATTATTGAGGCCGGAATCTCCGGCGTAATTGGCGCTATTATCTTTGCTCTTCTTGTTTTAGCAGTTACCCAGGTATTAGTAGAAAGTGGTGTAATGAACGCCATTCTGAGATGGGCCGAAAAAACTATTGCCAAAACAGTACGCCAGGCCGAAGCTTCTATTATTCTTGTAACCATACTGGTCTCCATTCCTATTGCAGCTAACGCTCCCGCGCTCTTACTGGTAGGGCCAAGTTTTGTTAAGCCTTTAGGTGAAAGATTTAACTTGGCCCCTGCACGGCGGGCCAATCTTATGGACTGTGCTGTTTGTACCATATTTTTTACCATACCCTGGCATATCGCTGTTATTGTCTGGTACGGTACTCTGACAACAGCAGCACAAACCTGGAAACTACCATTACCATCCATTGGCGCAGCAGCTCTTAACCCTTATACCTGGGCGCTGCTAGCGGTATTAGCTTTCTCAGTTATTACTGGCTGGAACCGAAAATATGCCGAACCAAAATCCAATCACTCCGAGGCTATTCAAACACAAGGTATGTAAATATATTATGAAAGGACCTTGAGCCCCACCATGTACATTAAGCTTTTCTGTGGTATGTAACGCAAATAGATAAAACAACTAATTCGATAAATAAAAAGATCATAGATAGGTACCCTTAAACCTCATGTCCCTATCTATGATCTTTTTATTTACAATTAGTCACTCTATAATATTGAACACATAAAAGTGGGATAATCATTCTAATACAATTTTTCCAGAAGGTTAACCTCTTTCAGATATACTTTCGGAGGCACCACGCATTAAACAGACAAGTACACCTATAATGGCCACTGACATTGCCACGAAATAGGCATCATGAAGGGCCAAGGTAAAACTCCTGGTAGCTATTAATTTGGAGTCTATACCCTGAGACTGTAAATGGAAAGTGTGAAAAGACAACCGATTACTAAATACAGCGCCAGTAATAGCGATCCCCATTACTTGACCAAGATTACGCATCGTTGCAAGCATTCCCGAACCGACACCGATCTGGTTTTTGGGCACGCTGCCCATTATAGCATTATTGTTAGGGGAAAGGAAAAGTCCCGTTCCCAGTCCAATTAGAGCCAATCCCGAAATGACAATGGGAATACTATCAGTGCCATTTAAAGTAGTCAAAATCATAATAGCCAAAGCATTAATACCCATTCCCAATGAGGTTAAAACACGGGAGCCTAGTCGGTCAGATAGAATACCACTTACAGGAGCAGTAAGCATCATTACAAGAGGAAATGCGGACATAACCAGGCCTGCTTTTCGGGCAGTCATTAGCAAGATATTTTGCAAGTAAAAGGGCATTAAAAAAGTCACCGCATATTGAGTTAAATAATTTAGGAAAGCGGCAAAATTGGCCGCCGTAAAAAGACGATTCTTAAATAATCCCAGGCGAATCATGGGGTAGGTAACTCTTTTTTCGGTATAGAGAAACAGAACAAAAAAGCAGAAGGCTATGATAAAAAGGATTAAGATACGCGGCGATTGCCAACCCCAGGTCTCGCCATGACTCATTGCTAAAAGAAAAGTCATAAGACAGGTAAAAATCGTAATAGCCCCAATTACATCAAATTTTTGTTTTGTTCCCTCCTTTTGGGGCAAAACCCACCAGGCCCAAATTGTGCCCATTATGCCTATGGGAATATTAATAATAAAAATTGATTGCCATCCAAAAAAACTGACAAGGAGTCCTCCGATGGTAGGGCCAATAGCTAATCCCAGGGAAACGAACATGGCATTAATCCCGATAGCCCGCCCTCGTTCTGACGAATTAAAGGTGTCGGCAATGATGGCTTGTACCACGGCCATAATCATACCAGCCCCCAAAGCCTGTAAAGCACGTGAAGCAATAAGAAAACTAATGTTTGGTGCTAAACTATTAAGTGCTGAGCTTATGGTAAAAATCACAAATCCCCATATATATACTGGCTTATTTCCGTACATATCCCCCATGCGGCCATATGTCAATAGGAGACTACTTATTAAGAGTAAATAAACCATAACCACCCATTCGACACTGCTTAGCGGTGCATTGTAGTAAGCGGTAATCTGGGGAAGGGCAATATTAACAATACTGGCATCCAGCGTCGCCATAAAAACACCTAAAGATGTAGCCAAAAGAATATACCATTTGCGTAGTTCAGGGTGTAAGCTATTCATTATGTTTTTCACCTTTTGTCATGAAATGTTCGACTTTATTTTTACATTTTACAACATTTGTGTAAAAACATAAATACCCACCACCTAATTTAGACCTTTCTGTTGGTATGAAATAAGTGGTATGGGACGGCTCGAAATTTGGCTTTATGCTATTTAGCCGTGCTGCAACCTTGTATTTAAATCTGGTAGTAAAAATATTAACAAGGTACCGGCTAACATCACCAAACTGCCAACCATAATAGCCACCGTCAGCGAACCGGTCATATCCCGCAAATATCCGGACACGACTGGCGCAATAATAGCCGAACACATGATAGTACAGTTGAAAATTCCCGTGGCCGCGCCCAGGTTACCGGGATAGCGCCGACCGACGATGTCGCCGGTCAGGGCCACCATAACCGGGGTATAAGCTGAATTACTAAAGAGTCCAAAGAGGAGTAAAATTCCAATAATGACTCCCGGGGTTGTTGCCCGGGACAATAAAAACAAGCTAATACCACCTAAGGGCAAGATTATTTGGGCAATACGTTTACGTCCGAACCTGTCAGATAATCTCCCCCAGACCAAACCACCGGGGACGGCGGTTATTGCCATGAGTCCCGTATATAAACCGGCTTGACCCAGTGAAAAGTTTCTTTCTATCTTAAGAAAAGTAGGACCCCAAGATATAGCCACCCAAAAACCATAAAGTGCCATGAAAGTAGAAATGTTAATTAGCCATAAATCTTTATCTAATAGGATCGCTTTGTATTTCTGCCACGATGCCTGTCCGCCCCCCCCCCGAATATCCGGTAGGGCTAAGTAAAAGTATATCATTATAGCAAATGTGGGAACGCTCATTATGATAAAAGGCGCTTGAAAACTATCCATTATTTCATATACCGGCCCACTGACGGCTAATCCCAACAGTAGTCCTACAGCCATACCAATACCGATTACAGCTGAGCTGAATCCACGTTGAGCAGCCTCAACAACCTGCAGCATGGTTCCATATGCGGTGGGGTAATAACCCCCTGCACCAAATCCATGCAGGGCGGTAAACAAAAGTAAAGTTTTATAGTTGGTTCCATATAGACCGAGCCCAAGTAATCCTAGAGCAGCGACTGTATACATCAACATCAGGACCTTTTTCAGCCCTACTCTATCTCCGATGATTCCTCCCGGTATTTGCATAAGCACATACATGATAAAATATGTACTCGTTAAGGCCCCAGCCTGTGCCGATGTAAGCGATAATTTATCGGCAATAACCGAGAGGAGTGGGTATAAACAAGTACGACCAGCATAAATAATGGCCCAGCCAAGGGTTAATGCTTTTAACAAATGCTATCTTCCTTTCGCAAGCAGTATCTACTCAATAATAAGGGAATGATAAAATTTATATTCCAGTAGTTATGCAGTTTCAGGATAATAATTCCAACTCCATAATTCAGTTCCAATTTTGATTTCTTTATAGTCATACACCGGTACCAAATTTGAAGTAAATTGCTCGGTTGGGCATCGAGGGCAACCATCAAAGATGGGCCTTTCCTCAAATTCAGCCCCGCAATAAAGACATTTCAGCCCAATTACTTTAGTCATCACAATAGACAAAACAGTACATCCGAATAGATATTGAAAAATTGAGACTGGCAGCATTGGAGGTGTCCTCCAATGGCTGAAACTGAAGTCAAGGTATTATTTCCTGACGGTCCATGCACTGATGTCTGTTTAGGTTTTCTTAGATTTAAACGTGGACTTGGTCAAAAGTTTGAAGGCTCGGATATATACCGTCTCAGAGATATTTGCTGCCAAATGAATCAGGCTATCGGTGAAGCTCCCGCATTGTCAAAAGAAACAGCTCTGGCTATTGCACAGCGTAGAAACGGTGAATCGCAGGGAACACAATTTTAATTTTTTGCTACATTGGAATTATCAGGGACAAAAGGTTGATTTTATTTTGATGGTATAACCTCGAAACTTAACCTAACCTGATTGCTTTTGAGAACAGCCAATTGTCGCCCCTTGTATTAAAGACTTGGGAACAGCACGGGTACTAAAATCATTTTTCTCGAGCAATCATCCCTGAAAACTTACAAATGAGGAGAAAGCCAATGCAAGACATTCTAGAAATTTTGTTGTGGCCTTGATGTTCACAAGGAAACCGTTGTCGCTTGCCTATTAAAAGGCAATCTTAGCAAAGAACCGGTTAAAACCATCCGCACCTTTTCCACCCTTCTTGCCGGGCTTGATGAACTGAAAGCCTGGCTAGAAGAGGAGAACTGTCGACATGTTGCAATGGAGAGCACTGGCATCTATTGGCAGCCTGTATATAATGTCTTGGAAGAAGCTTTTGACGGCAACATGGTTTTAATTGTTACCAACGCTCGACATATGAGGAACGTTCCGGGTAAAAAGACAGACATGAAAGATGCTGAATGGATAGCTACCCTCTTACGCGCTGGATTGTTACAAGGAAGTTTTGTGCCATCTAAACCTATCCGGGAACTTCGTAATTTGACCCGATACCATAAAAGCATAATTGAGGAAATTGCTTCCCAGAAAAATCGGATTGAGAAACACTTGCAAAGCTGCGGATTCAAGCTTTCCACTTTCCTTAGCGATATTTTCGGCGTATCAGGCCGAGCGATTATGGATCGTCTTTGCCATAGCGGGAAGATATCACCTCAAGAAGTGGAGACTTTTGTAAATGGTCGTGCTAAGAGCAAACTCCATGAAATTAAACAAGCAGTCAATGGCAAGATGAATGTTCATCAAAGAGAGTTTCTAAAGCTATTGTTGGGTTGGCTAGATCAGCATTATGAGTATCTCCATCAAGTAGAACAAAACTTAGAAGAAAAACTGGCTCAGTATCAAAGACAGCTAGAGCAACTAGACGGCATACCAGGAATTGATAAAACTGCAGCAGCCACAATTTTAGCGGAAATCGGGATTGATATGTGTCGCTTTAAAACCGCTGAACAGATCTGCTCCTGGGCGGGTTTAAGCCCCGGCAATAATGAAAGTGCGGGAAAAAAAAGTCCACTCGTACCACCAACGGTAACACCTATTTAAAGCGGATTCTATGTGAAGTTGCTTGGTGCATTACCCGAATACTTATCATCCTGGTATTGGAAAATTAAACAACGTCGTGGCGCCAAAAAAGCTCTTGTTGCATTAGCCAGAAAACTTCTAGTGATCATTTACAACTTATTGAAGAACAATACTGATTACGATGAAACATCCTTTGAAAAAGCTAAACAAAAACAAGAAAAGTTTCGGGTTAAAAAATGGTGGGGATTATTTTACGCTTACGATCGTCTGAACTTTTATCTAAGCTCCAGGTATTCTTCTTTGCCATCGGCGTTTAACCACAGTTTAATAACTGAACCCTCTTTGGGGTAGGCTCCTGTTCCCCCGCCTATCATAGTTGTCTTTCCTGGGTGATGAATAACACCAGAACCACCCCCGCCGTTAATTTCATACCTATATTTTATTAGACTTTCGTTGCTTAGAGGAATTAGAGGGTTAACAAGTAATTCTAGAGAGTTATAGCTGTCGTATTCTATTTTCCCCGATGAAGGTGATTGCCAGAAGTGTTGATAGTATTTCACTGTAAAAGTGCAATCCCATTTATTGTTTTTCCCCGTGAAGTGAATAGTTTTTAGGTCGTTAACCTTATCGACAACTTTCTTTAATTCTAATAGGCCAGCTTCGTTAGGTTTTGTCTCATCCATAAGATATACTAAGAAGGCGTTTTTGGCTAAAAACCCCATAGCTGGCTTTTTATATTCTTCGCTTTTAAAATTCTCCATTGCCAATTTCCGTTCCTGAAAGCTCTTGAAGTAGTATACGGCTACTTTATCGGTATCGTATTGGTAAACAACTGGCTTTATGCCATTTATCATTATTAGGTTTTCTTTGGATTTTTTAAATCCCGAGTTAGTTAGTAGTTTATCTATCTCGGTTAAAGTAACTGGTTTTTCGGTGGGAAAGTCTTGGCGTTTTTCCGTTATGGTACACCCTGTTAAGAGAAGCATAATAATCAGTGTTAGAATTATAAACATATTTATCGGTTTCATGTATAAGTTCCTTTCTTTTGTAAGTTGGTGGGGAAGAGTTAACAACTATACATAGAGGTTAATAAAACTTTGTTTGTTAATTAGATAGGTGGAGTGATCTAACTAAACTGGACACGCAGAACGGTGCTTTTCTACTCTTTTC
>CAZWTM010000028.1:0-32410 GCA_964637385.1 uncultured Peptococcaceae bacterium | reverse complement strand
AGTTGTCAATAAAGCAAATGTTGCTAATTCTTTTTTCTACAATTTTTTAGTTTTACAAAATTAAAGATATTGTTACTATATTTATTATTTGTTATTCATCAGCCCTTTTATTAAATTCGTATCAACACCAAAATATGTATTAGGAACTTGCCCAACAATAATAGTCTCGGCGATAGGTATTTGGGTGTTTACGGCTACATTCTTAGTAACTAACGGTACCACTATTTTTACGTTAGTCTCTACGTTAATATAGAGGATATGCCGCACCTGATTTATACCTGCTTGCTGGAAGTTGTCAATTATTTTGATATTTACGGCACCAACCGGCACAATTTTAACATTGATCCGGGGGCCATAATTAGCCAGAAGCTGACTTCCTAAAGTTTGACCCAAGGGAATTTGAAAGACCTCGCCATTAAGCTTTTTTAAGGTATCTTTAATTTCCAAATTGGCTTGGGCCACTAAACGACTTATTTTAATACTGTTGGCTTGCATCATGGTGATACGCTGTTCTTTGTCCTTATGGATATATATTAAATCGTTGTAGTCAATATCATCGAGAACCTTTTCATAGATAGCTTTATTAATGGCTTCCGTAGCAATTAAATTGGCCCTGGCTTCGGAAATAGCTATAATGGTAGGTTCCAGATTCTTTTCCACTACCATGAATAGATAAACAAATAATACGATGAGGAGACCTGGTATTAAAATATTCTTGAATATTTTCGGTATCCCAAAAGAAATTCTACAGTAGCGGGGCCTAAATAATCTGGCCATACCAACACCTCCCCTAAATTTATTTAAATATATGTACCAAGGGAAAAAAGGTGATAAGAATTTTACGTCGTTTATTTTTAAGATATGCAGAGATCATTTTCTATCAGTACCAGATATACTGGAATTTACTTTTATTAAAATAACTTGACGAGTATGCTATAATAGTTCAAGCAGGGAAAGGAGGTAAACGTATGACCCGTAAAAGGCCCCAATATAAGTTAAGGTATGGACGGGTTATTCTTTTAGCTGTCCTCTTAGCTTCCTTTATAATAATGGGTGCCGGGATTGGGTTTGTTGTAGGTGCCGTCCGAAACATGCCCCCTTATGATCTAAACCGTATTACCGGTGACCTTTCTTCATTTATTTTGGACAAGGATAATCAGGTAGTTACCTCATTAAAAACAGATAAAAACCGTACCGAATTAAAAAGTAATGAAATACCTAAGGTAATGAAGGAAGCCGTCATTGCCATAGAAGATCAGCGTTTCTATAAACATCACGGTTTTGACCCCATTCGCTTAGGTGGAGCTCTAGTTGCCAATATTACAAAAGGATATGGTGCACAGGGCGGAAGCACGATTACGCAGCAACTTGTCAAAACAGCTATTCTAGAAAATCCTGAAAAGAAGCTGCGAAGGAAAGTCCAGGAATTAATAATTGCCATCCAGGTCGAAAACAGATTCAGCAAAGAGGAGATCTTAGCCTATTATTTAAATAACGTCTACTACGGCCATGGAGCCTGGAGCCTCCAGACAGCAGCGGAGGTGTACTTTGGTAAAGATGCTAAAGATCTTACCCTTGAGGAAGCAGCAATGCTAGCTGGTGTTATTAATGCGCCGGGTAGATACTCACCTTATCTAAATCCTGAAAAAGCCAAACAACGGCGTGCCTTGGTCTTAAACGAAATGGTAAAAATGAAATTCATTACCCAGGCCCAAGCGGACCAAGCCAAGGAAAAACCGTTTAAGCTGGCAGGCCTCAAAACCAACAATTATAAATACCAGTCTTTTGTTGATTACGTCATAGACGAAGCCGCTGAAAAATTAAAGTTAGAAGGCTCCGATATTGGTAAACTGTATACTGGTGGCTATAAGTTTTATACCACTCTGGATACAAAAACCCAAGATGCTGCCGAAGCTGTCTTTGCTGACGACAAAAATTTCCCTGCAGGAAAAAAAGACAAAATCGTGCAGTCAGCCATGGTAGTTTTAGATCCTCATACGGGCGAAATTCGCACTTTGATTGGTGGACGTAATCAGCAGGCGCAACGTCAGTTCAACAGAGCTGTAGATGCTACCCGCCAGCCGGGTTCTGCTTTTAAGCCTATTGCCGTGTACGCCCCTGCCTTGGAAAAAGGATATAGCCCCGCTACTGTAATTGATGACGTACCGGAAGAATATCCCACCCCTCAAGGACCTAAAACATTCGTAAACTATGACAAGAGGTACCGGGGCTTAATTAGCATGCGTACGGCCATCCAGTGGTCAGTAAATACCACAGCTGTAAAAATGCTGCAAAAAATAGGCGTAAGTGAAGGTTTTCGTTTTGCTAAGAGCCTGGGGATCAGTACCCTGGTAGAAAGCGGACCCGCCAACGACATGGGACTATCCTTAGCCTTAGGAGGGTTAACCAAAGGCGTATCCCCCCTGGAACTTACCGCTGCTTATGGTGCCTTTGCCAATCAAGGCGTTTATGTAAAACCCCACGCCATTCGTAAAATTGAAGACAGTAATGGCCATATTATCTATGAACACAAACCACAAAAACAAGTAGTAATGACTCCTCAGACAGCATATCTAATCACTGACATGCTGCAAACTGTAGTACAAGCTGGAACAGGTACGAAGGCCCAGTTAGATAGGCCCGTGGCAGGTAAAACGGGTACAACTTCTTATGACGTCGACGCCTGGTTTGTAGGCTATACGCCCAATTTAGTAGGTACCGTCTGGATGGGTTATGACGTTAAAGAAAAGATGGAAGGAATTTATGGCGGTAGTGCCGGTGCACCTATTTGGAAAAAAGTTATGACGGTAGCTCATAAGGACATACCGGTAACTCCCTTCCCCAGACCTGAAAATATTACGGAGGTTCAGGTAGATTATAAATCCGGTCTGCTTCCTTCCAGTCTGACTCCACCTGAATTTATTGTAAAGGAAGTCTTCAACAGTGCCTATGTTCCAACTGAAGTCTCCAATGCCTGGATTCAGCTTCCCGTCTGTCCGGAATCCGGGCAGCTCTTAACTGATTTCTGCCCCACTCCGGCAGTGACAGGGGTCTTTCTCAAACGACCTATTCCCTGGACAGGAAATGTGGTACCAGAAGACGCCAAACTTGAGCCGCCTAAGGACTACTGTACACTCCATGGCCCCGGAACACCCGGTACACCTATTACCGGCTTAAGGCTTCAGGGTTCTCCCATCACGGATACAGCTGACCAGATAAAGGGGGTTAAACTGAGCTGGTATTTTTCCCAGAATGACGCCTCCACCGTTTTCCAGATTTACCGATCCACCAGCCCTGGCGTTCCCCTCTCCGTTTCCCATAAAGTGGGAGAAGTGAGTGGTGGAACAACCTGGCAGGATAATCATGTTACTGGTGACTCTAATTATTATTACCGCGTGGTTGCCTTAAATCCCCGCACAGGTGAACAAAAAGTATCTAATGAAATAATGGTTCAGCGCCCTCAACCTACTACCAGCCTAAAAGCTCCCCGACTAACGGGAGAAGCTTATATCAACGGTAATAGTGTAACAGTAAAACTCCGGTGGGAAAAGGCAGCACAAGACCGGCCTATTGTGTATTATATTTTTCGTTCCGAAACACCTAATTTTGAACCGAATAGTACTAACCAAATTGCGGTAAATGAAAGCATAACGGACACAAAATGGACGGATAATGGTCTATCCCGGGGTAAAACTTATTACTACAGAGTGATTGCCTTCGATATGGAGACCAATCAACAAAGCCCCTTATCCAACCAGCTTAAAGTTCATATAAACTGACACAAAAAAAGAGAGGTCATGATGGGCCTCTCTTATTTTTTAAACTCTACCACGGTAACCCCATGTCCGCCTTCATGATAACCGCCGATACGGGCAGATTTGACAAACTTATGCTTTTTCACCAGGTCACCGATGGCGCTGCGTAATGCTCCCGTGCCTTTACCATGGATAATATAGGCCTGGGGGAGTCCTGCCAAATAGGCATCATCCAAATATTTTTCAGTTTCGATAATAGCCTCGTCCACCGTCAATCCCCGCAGATCAAGTTCATTTTTTATCTCCTTAGCTTTTGCGGCGGCAATTGTCCCAGCTCCTGTTTTGTGGCGGACTTGCTCTGTTTCTTCTTCATCTATTTTTCTCAGTTCACTCAACTTTAGGTTCAGTTTCATAATACCAGCCTGTACCAGAATCTCATTATTATGATCCGGTTTGTCTAACACGACAGCTTTTTGATTAAGTCTTTTAATGACAACAATATCACCTGGCGCCAAATCCTTAACCGGCGGCTCATCTTGCCCGGTTTCCTGATACAGCTTATCCTGTACAGCTTGTTCCTCTTCCCGCAGCCTGTCACGCAACGCCTGAATCTCCTGCAGGGTACCGGTTTGGGCCTTTTTCTGTATTTCCTTAACCTCTCTAAGGATCCCTTCGCTCTCCTTGCGGGCCCTGGTGATAATTTCCAAGGCCTCTTCCTGGGCTTTTTGAATAGTACGACGGACTTTCTCCGCAAACTCCTGTTCCCGTTTTTCTAACTCCGCCAGCTTGGTACGAGCTAGGTTTTTTAATTTTTCCGCTTCCAGGCGATCCCTTTCCGACAACAGCTGATTTGTTTCCAGATTTTCAATAAGATCCGCAATCCGCACTTCTTCCCGGGAAAGAAAACTGCGGGCTTTCTCTACCAGTTCCGGTTTAAGGCCCAGTCTCTTTGATATTTCAAAGGCATTGCTCTTACCGGGAACACCAATTAACAAGCGATAAGTAGGCTCTAACGTTTCTACATTAAATTCCACGCTGGCGTTTTCTACCCGCTCACGTTTGTAGGCAAAAGATTTGAGTTCACTGTAATGGGTAGTGGCAATCGTCTTAGTTCCTGTATGAATAAGGTAATCCAAAATAGCCATAGCTAAAGCCGCCCCTTCGGTGGGGTCAGTACCGGCGCCTAATTCGTCCAGTAAAACAAGGGTGTTGGCATCTACTTTATCTAAAATCTGAATGATATTGGTCATATGAGAAGAAAAAGTACTTAAAGACTGCTCTATACTCTGCTCATCCCCGATGTCCGCAAAAACCTGATGAAAAACAGCCAGTTCCGTGCCCGTCTGTGCAGGCACGTGAAGACCTGCCTGGGCCATTAAGGTAAAAAGGCCCACTGTTTTCAAGGTAACTGTTTTCCCTCCCGTATTGGGCCCCGTAATCACTAAAGTATCAAATTCTTTGCCAAGATGAATGGTAATGGGAACCACCTTCCCCTGGATGAGGGGATGTCTGCCCTGTACAATATTTAAATAACCCTTATTATTCATTTTAGGCTGCCCGCAATCAAACTCAACACTAAGTTTGGCTTTAGCAAAGATAAAATCAGTAATACCCAAGGTTTCCAGGGTCACCGTCATTTCCTCATGTTCCAGCTCAACCAGTTTAGTTAAATGCCGCAGTATCCTGGTGATTTCCGCTTTTTCCATGGCCTCATAACGCTGGATTTCATTATTTATTTCTACAATGGCCATAGGTTCAATGAATAATGTGGCTCCGCTGGCAGACTGGTCATGGATGAGGCCCGGGACCTGCTGGCGGTATTCCTGTTTTACAGGGACTACATAACGATCATTACGAATGGTGATAATGGGATCCTGTAAATATTTTTGCATCTCAGGTGAACGGACAAGCCCATCGAGTTTTTCTCTTACCCTTCCTTGCAGAGAACGCAGTTGTCTTCTGACCCTGGCCAGTTCCTCCGAGGCATTATCACTGACCTCGGCTTCCGGGGTGATAGTTTTTTTAATCTGTTCTTCGATTTTAGGAAAGGTGGTAAGGTTTTGTCCATAGGCGGCTAGATGCTCATATTTTTTTCCGTCACCGACAAAAAAACTTTTGATTCGTTTGGCTGCCTGGATGGTATCACCAATGGCTAAAAATTCTTCTGGTTCCAGGACACCACCCATAGCGGCCTTGCGGAGACTGCCGCGGATATCCCTTATTCCACCCAGGGTAAAGTTAGGGTAGTAACGTAAAACTTCCTTGGCTTCTGTCGTCTCAGTTAACCACCGGTTTATTTCATCAATATCATAAGAAGGTTTTAAAGCCCCCGCTAATTCCTTACCAGGTACGGATGAACAATGTTGAATAAGTCTATCAATAATTTTATTAAACTCTAATTTAGTCAATACTTTTTGCTCCACTTTCTCTCCCGCCTTCCTAGTCTCCCGCCATTATAACATTAAGATAAGAGGACCCAAAAGTATTGGGAGATTATTCAAGAACTCCCCTGTAAAAGTGGCCCTTGGTAAAGCCGCCGGGAGACAATCTCTGTAATTCAGCTAAGTTTCGATCTGCCGGCCGGTAGCGTGGGCCCGCTTCCCAGCATCTTTCAATTTCCTCGCGGTAGATCTGTACCACTTTTTTCACCCAGTAGTCCTCTTCCCTTCTTCCCTCAATGCGCAAGATATTTATGCCCAAATCCATCAGGGAAGACAGGTGTTCCAAAAGATTATGGACCTTAGGGTTGTAAACTAGCATACGGCAAAACTCATCGCTTTCGATGGGGAAAACCATGTTCATCCGGTCTTTCAAACCATAAGCCTCTTTTTTACAGGGATAAGGGCACCCTCGTTCCTGGTGTCCTTTCCCCAAGACATTACCAATCAGACAATGTTCTGTGAGCATGAGGGGTAAGGAGCCATGCACGATCAATTCCAGGTTGATCAAACCTAAGAAGTGAAGCTTTTCTATCTGCTTGAGGCTTAATTCCGGAGAAAGGGTAACTTGTTCCACTCCCGCTTCTATAAGCGTTTTTATCGTATAATCATTGAAGATGTTTAGGGTATAATCTCCCAGGATGCTGGTGATTTCCAATTCCCGGGCCAGCTGCAGTGTACCTATGTTACCGACGAGAAAAGCATCAGCTCCTGCTTCCTGACCCCTGGCAAAAATTTTTTTAATGGTGTCCAGGTCTTTTTCATGATAAATGCGCGGCAACAGGATAACAGCCTCAGCTCCCTGTTCCCGGCATTCCCGGACGGCATCTCTGAAGGAATCAAATCCAATACCTTTTTTTCTCCTTAAAACTTCTCCGCCCAGATAAATGATATCGGCTCCGGCTTTTAAGGCAGCCTTTAAGGAAGGCATATCCCCTACCAGCACGGATAATTTGGGTTTTACTCTGACCGGTCGTGGTATAGGCAAATTCTCCCGAAAGGCTCTAACCCGCTCCTGATAGACTTCTCTCGTAATTTCTAGTTTTTGAAAACCCACCAGGCGGCGTTCTTCCAGATTTGCCACAGCTTCCCGCCTTAAGTTGTTTAACTCACTTAAGGGTACCATAACTCCCTCATCCAGTTTCACCTCTAGATTTCTTAAAGTGAAAACTGTATTACCCAGCCTGGCTAACTGCTTGAACACATCCTCACGACTTGTAGCGTGTTTCTGTGCCTTTTCCACCACATAATCTCCCTGGACTTCCGTACTGTGACCGTCATTATCCCGGGCTTTGAGCACTACATTGCGGCCCATTTTAATTTCAATAAAAACATCAAGGGGAATTTTCCTAAAGCCTGGTGAAGATTGAAAACTCTCCTGGGCCTTCTGGAGGAGAGCATAATCCGCAGTTTTAAAGACACGGTCACCTGTACGCGGTACTCCACTCTGGATAGGAAAAGTAACCTCCCCTTTTTCCGCCTGGGTAACGGGCATGTTATTTTGTTTCAAGGTTCTTATTTCACCGGCTATCCGCCCACCCCTGGTAATCCAGATTTCGTAGCCGTCCCCTACCCTCAACGGTTCTTCCAAAGAAACTGTTACTTCCTGGGTTTTGGCGTTATAACCCGTAACCCTGCCTAATCTTAGTCCTCGGTTATTAGGCCGCTGGTAGCTCATTAAATGGAAACCGGGTTTTTCCAGGTAATAGCCGGTAGTAAAATCCCTGTTAAAGATCTGGGTTAATTCCTTGAGCGATTGTTTATTAACCTGATAATTTTCAGCTTCCCGGTAAAAACTGTCCAGGGCTTCCCGGTAATTTCTTATCACGGTAGCCACATACTCCGGTCTTTTCATCCTGCCTTCTACTTTTAAAGACACCACCCCCGCTTTTAGCAAAAAAGGCAGATGTTCAATCATATTCAGGTCTTTAGGGGACAGGAGATGTTCTCCTGCTGTCTTAATCTCTTCACCTTTAGCATTTAAGAGTGTATATTTCAGACGACAGGGCTGGGCGCATCTTCCCCTGTTACCGCTTCTCCCGCCGATCATACTGCTCATTAAACACTGGCCTGAGTAGCTCACACATAAGGCACCATGCACAAAGACTTCTAAGGGTAAACGGGCAGCTTTACCGATGAGTTCAATATTTTCCAGGGAAACCTCCCGGGCCAAAACAACCCTGTGGATACCGAGTTCTTCTAGATATCTAACCCCTGCCGCATTATGTACAGTCATCTGTGTACTGGCATGGAGTTCCATCTCAGGCAGGACAGCTCTGATCAGTGAAGCCACTCCCAGGTCCTGTACGATCACGGCATCCACATGAATGGTATATAGGTCGAAAAGATAATCTATGAGTTCGGGAAATTCACTGTTATCGACCAGAGTATTTACTGCTACATATACCTTAACACCACGTAAATGGGCATATTTTACTGCTTCCCGCAGCTCTTCCAGGCCAAAATTTTGTGCACTCTGGCGGGCGCTGAACATTTTTCCGCCCAGGTAGACAGCATCGGCGCCATTCTCCACTGCAGCCCGTAAAGCTTCGGATCCACCAACAGGAGCCAGCAGCTCAATTCTTTCTTTTTGTACCATCTAAAAATACCTCCCGGATACTAAGGTACAAAAACGCGGGCAACTTCCCGCGTTGGAATTAAATTATTGACATTACCATTATCATGATAAAGGAATTGCTGGCGGGCCATTTAAGTCATAGTCAAAAAAACGAATGAAGTCGATATGATGAGAACGTGTGCCGTCCGTTATTTTTATCTTTTTACCCTGATTAAGCCGGAGCAAGGCAGGATGCTGACACCTTGTTCTGCAAGAGAGTCAAGTAACAGGTTCATCCCCAGGGAATCGCTGGCCATATGCCCCGCAATGATTACATTAATATGATTTTTTTCTGCTTCTTTACGGTGTTTCTCCCCAATATGCATCCCTACGATGGTACCCACACCTGCGTTAGCCAGTTTAGCATAGGCATCCTCAGAACCCCCGGTACCACCCGTCATATCTACAAAGATTTTCCCTGCCCTTTTCTTTTCACTGCCTACAACGATCTTGGGGCCGGCACCGATTTTTGCAGCTTCTTTATACTCAGGTATTTCCCGCAAAATCTTGATGATTTCACCTAAAGTACAGGGACTTTTTTCCTCAAAAAGCTTCGTTAGGAAAGTATTCACCATATTATCCGCCGGGGTATGCACACACATGAAGGGAATTCCCAAAAGCCTGGCCGCATCAACACTGCGGTTATGATTTAAGGGCATAAGGCCTCTTTCCACTTCACTGATACGAGAACTCATCAAGCCTTCAGCTATATTAACGGGTACACCAAGGTGAGCCATGATATCCTCCTGCATGGTCATCACTTTATGCAAGGCTACCAAAGCTTTACCCTCAGGGTGATGAGCGATAACCAAATCTACCCTTTCACCTTTCTCCCGCAGACGGTCGGCCAGGAGAATTTCACTGGCCTCCACATCAATCCCAACCAGAACTTTTTTTACCTCAAGTTCCGGGTCACCCCACAATATACGGGTGTCACTATAAGGGTTAACGAACCACTCCTGATCAAAAAGCTCTTTTTCCGTTTCTTTCAGTTCTCTATAGGAATCCTCTGCCTGTTTCAGTTCCCTCTCGATCTCATCCCTGGAGCGGGGATCATTTTCGATACCTTTTCTAATAAACTGCTCATAAATCTCCCTTATTTTCAAAAAAGGTCCCTCCTTAAACGTTGATTACTTTTTATCCAGCAGTTTCAAAAGCTCGTCACTTGTTCTGGTATTTACAATATCCCCGGGACTGAGCCAGCCACGCCGGGCAGTTTTAATACCTAAATCCATATCCTTTAATCTCTCTTTATTATGAGCATCCGTATTTATACAAATTCTTACCCCCCTGTCCTTCGCCATCTCTAAATAAGGTGGACTGAGGTCTAAACGGTCAGGACTGCTGTTTAGTTCCAGATATGTACCTGTTACCGCCGCTAGATCAATGATTGCTTCCATATCTAGCTCATAGGGCTGGCGCATCCCGATCAACCGACCGGTGGGATGAGCCAATATGTCAACATGGGGATTTTTAAGGGCCATACTTATTCGCTCCGTCATGGCTTCACGGTCTAGCCGGAAGTGGCTGTGAACAGAGGCTATGACTATATCCATATCGGCCAGGATTTCATCGGGATAGTCTAATCCACCATCCTTAAGGATATCCACTTCTACACCATGCAGCAAGGTAAAATTATCCAACCCCTCACGCAGGGTTTCTATTTCAGAGCCCTGAGCCATTAATTTTTCCAGGGAAAGACCTCCCGCAATCTTAAGGGACTGCGAATGATCCGTAATAGCCAGGTATTCATACCCCATTTGCCGGGCCATACTGACTAGTTCCCTGATATCGCTGCCCCCATCACTCCAGGTGGAATGGCAATGCAAATCACCTCTCACATCCTGGTCACCTACGAGCCTTATCCCTTCCTGTTTAATTCGTGAAACTTCTTCTCCCGTTTCCCTAACTTCAGGGTCAATAAAGGGAAGCCCCGCAGATTTGTATACCTCCCTTTCCTCTTTATAACCCTTCTTCTCCGGGGGAAGTACTTTTTTGAGCCTTTGAAAATGGGCCTCAGACCCCGTAAAGTAGACTAACCAAAAACCCCATTCTTCCTGAGGCACACTAAACAAATTCACATCGATGCCGAAATAGGTTTGGAACACTACCCTTTCTTTATTCTGTTCCTTAATTTCTTTAAAAAGATCTAAAGAAGAGAGTCTTTGTACAAGTTTTTCCAAGTTACCGTTAAGGTTTATAACCAAGTCTATGCTTTTGACCTGTTCCACACCCCTCCGCAGTTCACCGGCCAGGGCAATTCTCTTGATTTCAGGCCATTCCTGCAAAATGGTCATAAGTTCATTGGCCATAGGCCAGGCCAGGGCGATAGGCATTACTTCCAGGCCCTTTTCCAGTATTTCGATACCTTTCAATAGGGCTTTTTCCGTTTTTGCGCCTAAACCGGGTAATTTCCTGATTTCCCTGCTCCTTGCCCCCTCCACCACTTGGGCAATATTGGTATATCCCTCCTTAATCAATACCCTCAAGACTTTTGTCCCAATATCAGGCAAACGCAGCAAAGGTAAAATCTGGGGCGGAACTTTCTTTTTTAACCTTTCCAGCAGTTCTGATTCCCCACTGTCCAGGATTTCCCGTATTGTGCCGGCTATTTTTTCTCCAATACCCGGTATATCTTCTAAAGTGTCCGGTAGCTGGCGGGGCCAGTGAAGCAGGATGCAGGCTGCCCGTTTATAGGCTAAAGCTTTATAAGGATTGTCCTCGGTTAACTCTATATAGACAGCTATTTCTCTAAGAATATCTGCAATCTGATCTTTCGTCACCAGGTTTCGCTCCATCCATAACGTACTAATGACATTATGCCCAACCTTTTTTCGTCCTAACTCTGCTTACTTTCATCCAATAGTTTAATCAAGGCCTCATAATCTTCACGCAGCCGATAAAGTTCATCGGCGATATTGAGAGCAGTAAGGACGGCTATCTTTTTAGGTGATAAGTAAGGGTTCTTTTGACATAACTGCCTCATTTTATTATCAACCAGTGAGGCTACCTTTTCGATATGGTAAGTATCTGCCGAACCTTTGATGATATATTCATCATCGAAAATTCTCACATTCACTCTATTCATCTTATCTTTTGACTTCATAGTTTTAAGCCTCCTAAGAAGAGTCTTATCTCTTTTTCGTGAATAATGACGAAAGTCCTGCTTGAAAACTCAAGTAAATGAAAAAAGTGGAGAAAACCTCCACTTTTATCTGCGCAAGTCGGCACCAAGCTCCTGGGCTAAGGCCATCTCAATTTCCTGGTGCAGTTTGTCAACTTCTTCGTCTGTCAAAGTCCGATCCTCAGCCTGCCAGGTAAGGGAGAAGGCCAGGCTTTTATAACCTTCCCGAATTTGTTGCCCCCGGTAAACATCGAATAGGCTGATACTGGAGAGGAGTATCCCACCTTTGTCTTTAATCACCGCCAATACCTCTCCGGCCTCAACAGTTTCCGGAACCACAATAGCTAAATCACGTGTAACTGCCGGGAACCTAGGCACCGGCTGGTAACGCACCTCTTCGCTTACCAGGTCCGCTAAATCGTCCAAATATATGGAGAAAACGGCTACCCTCCTTTCTATCCCATACTTTTCTAAAACTAAAGGATGAATTTCTCCTATAAAACCAACATGCTTCCCACCTGCGATAATATTGGCCGAACGTCCAGGATGAAGACTGGGATTATCTTCATTTTTGACAAAGGTAAAGCCCTGCACACCTATTATGGTGAAGATATTTTCCACCACGCCTTTTAAATAAAAGAAATCGTAGTTTTCTTCACCGTAAGCCCAGGTTTTTTCCTTTTTCCCAGTACAGGCAGCACCTAATACCCATTTCTCCTGGGGTAGTTCTCTTTCCTGAGGGAATCCGGCTGAAAAATAGACTTTGCCTAACTCAAAGAGTTTCAGGTTCTTATTTCGTTTATTAATGTTTCTTTTTACTGTTTCCAGTAAACCGGGTAAAATCGTAGTACGCATGATACCCTGTTCTTCGGAAAGGGGATTACGAATGATAACGGTTTGCCGCAGCTCATGACCGGGCGGCAGGCGCAGCCAATCCAGATGGCGGGGATTAATAAAACTATAGGTAATGATTTCGGAAAGTCCCTGCCCAACCATAATGTCACTAATCCTGTCATGTAATTTTTGCTGGGCATTCTTAGCTCCCTGGGTTGTAGCACCATAAGGCAGGGTGGTAGGAATCTTATCATATCCATGGATCCGGGCTATTTCTTCAATCAGGTCTATCTCCAGCTCCAAATCTCTCCGGTACGAAGGCGTGAACACGTGCCAACCTTCCAGGTCTTTATCCAAAATAGTGATATTAAGGGCCTGAAGGATTTTTTCAGTTTCAGCTTCGCCCAGTTGGGTGCCCAAAATACTGTTTACCCTGTCCAAGCGAAGTCTGATGGGATATCTTTCTTGGGGATTAGGATAGCAGTCTACATGTCCTTCTACAGGCACACCTGCACCTAATTGCACCATTAATTGACAGGCCCTGTCAGCAGCTAGCGCTACTTGCTCTAGATCCACACCTTTTTCGAAACGAAGAGAAGCTTCCGATCTTAAGGCCAAAGCATTAGATGTTCTCCGGATACTGGGCCCATGGAAATAGGCCGCCTCCAGAAGAATGGTTTTCGTTTGAGCTGTCACTTCCGACTCCAGTCCACCCATCACACCGGCAATAGCCACTGGTTTATGGGCATCGGCAATAACCAGCATCTCAGCAGATAGAGTTCTCTTCTGCCCGTCCAGAGTGATGATTTCTTCACCAGCTGCGGCCCTGCGTACAATGATAATTTTATCCGTAATATTGTCATAATCAAAAGCATGCAGGGGCTGCCCCATTTCTAGCATGACATAGTTCGTAATATCTACAATATTGTTAATGGACCTTATCCCGGCGGCTAAAAGACGCTGCTTGAGCCATAGGGGGGATTCTTGGATCTGCACATTCTCAATAACTCTTCCCACGTACCTTTTACAGAGGTCTTTATCCTGTATGTCTATTTTTATCAGGGCTTCACAAGCCTGGTTTACCCGCGATTTATCTATCTCCGGAAGCATCAGCCTACCACCGGTGAGGGCAGCAACTTCCCGGGCCACATTGAGCATACTCAGGCAGTCAGCACGATTAGGTGTTAGTTCCAGCTCTAAAACAATATCGTCAAGACCCAGGAGAGGAACAACATCTGCACCCAGGGGACAATCTTCAGAGAGGATCAGGATACCATCCCGTTGTTCAGGAGGAAATTTATCACCATCCATACCCAGTTCGTCAGCAGAACAAAGCATGCCCTCAGATACCAGGCCCCTAAAAGCAGCACGTTCAATTTTTTTTCCGGGCAAAAGGGCCCCCGGTACGGCGACAGGAACTTTCTGTCCCGCTTCCACATTAGAAGCTCCTGTGACAATAGTTAGAATAGCATCACCAATAGAAACCTTACAGACTGAGAGTTTATCTGCCTGGGGATGGGGATAAACCTCCTGGATCAATCCCACCTTTACTCCTTCGACACCTTTATTGAGATACTCTATTCCTTCCACGGCTATACCGGACATAGTCATGATTTGGGCCAATTCTTCCGGTTTCATCTTAATGTCGACTAACTCATTCAGCCATTTCCAAGAAACGCGCATACCGATAACCTCCTAAAACTGACGTAAAAAGCGTACATCATTTTCAAACAAGTGACGCATATCATCAATACCATACTTTAACATGGTGATCCTTTCCACACCCATGCCGAAAGCGAACCCTGTGACCTCTTCCGGGTTATATCCGCCCATTTCCAGGACACGGGGATGGACCATACCCGAACCCAGTATTTCCAGCCATCCGGTCTGCTTACAAACCCTGCAGCCCGTTCCCTTGCACATAACACAGGAGATATCCACTTCCGCGCTGGGCTCAGTGAAGGGGAAGAAACTTGGCCGCAGTCTGATCTGCTGTTCAGGCCCAAACATTTGCCGGGCAAAACTTAGCAAGGTCCCTTTCAAATCACTAAACCGAATGTTTTTATCAATGACTAACCCCTCTACCTGGTGAAACATAGGGGAATGGGTCGCATCATCATCTCGCCGGTAAACTTTTCCCGGCACAATGATTTTCACAGGAACTTGGGGCCGCATTTTTTCCATGGTACGGGCCTGTACAGGAGATGTATGGGTACGGAGCAAAACTTCAGGGGTGATGTAAAAGGAATCCTGCATATCCCGGGCTGGATGGTCTTTAGGAATATTAAGGGCTTCAAAGTTATAATAATCCAGTTCAATTTCAGGACCTTCCTCAATGGTAAACCCCATACCAATAAAGATATTTTTGATCTCCTGCAAAACAAGGTGCAGGGGATGCCTTCTCCCGATCTCGGGGGCAATGCCGGGCAGTGTCACATCAATACTCTCAGCCCTTAATTTTTTCTCCAGTTCTTTAATCTTAATCTTTTCGCCATATTGGGTAAGACTTTTTTCTAGGCTGTCTCTAATTTCATTAGCCAACTGACCGATTAAAGGTCTTTCTTCAGCCGGAAGCTGCCCCATCCCTCTGAGGACCTGAGTTAATTCCCCTTTTTTCCCCAGGTATTTGATTCTTACTTCATTTAATTCTTCCATGGTAAAACATTTTTGCAGGTCATCCTCCGCCTGTTTTTGGATTAACCGCAGCTGTTCTTGCATTTATATACCTCCTCGACACAATCTCAATATTTTACTAAAAAAATATAAAAATAAAAGCTTCCGCCCCCAAGGGACGAAAGCTTGTCTTCCGCGGTACCACCCAAATTAACCCAGCCTTACTGGATTCACTTAACTAACCTATAACGGCGGCTCACCGGCTAGATCTACTGATTTAGTTCAACCTAGCAACTCCTGGGCGAAACCTTTTTTCGCTAGCTTAATGGGGTTTTCAATCACGCCCCCACTCCCTGTGTAAGCTACCTTAACGGCTCCCATTCATCGTTATTACTGCATTACTGCACCAGCATTCTCTTATATAATAAATAAAAAATAACTGAACCCGTGGATTCGAACAAACTCCAGAAAAATTCCCTGGTCAAAAACAATGCCCTCACCCTTTCAGGTCACTGTCTAATGGCAATTATACCATACATTCTCGGAAGGTGACAAGGTTTAGGCCTTAGAAGACCTTTGCCTGATCACCTCATAGAGTAATATGCCAGCAGAGACAGCCACATTCAAGGATTCAGCTTCTCCTAACAGGGGAATCTTTACCAGCTCATCAACCTCTGACAGGTGTACCGTCAAAAATCCCTGGCCTTCATTTCCCAGGATAAAAGCAACTCGGGCCGGATAGGTGAGGGAAAAGTGATTCTTGACAGCCCCCACATCCCCGGCAACTGTTTGAAAATGATTTTCTTTGCACCACTGCTGTACTACGGGCCATGTAAGATCACTGATTACCGGTACATGGAATATACCGCCCATTGTTGCACGAATAGTTTTACTATTGTAAGGGTCAACAGTTCCTGTGAGACAAAAAATCCCGTCTACTCCTACAGCCCAGGCCGTACGAATAATGGTCCCAAGATTTCCCGGATCCTGGAGACCGTCAATAATGAGCACAATACTCCTATTTTTCGGATTTATTGCCTCAAGATGATTATTCTCTTTATTAACAACAGCCACTATTCCCTGAGGTGCTTCGGTATCGGCCAACCTTACCAGGATTTCCGTAGTTACCTGATACAAAGGAGTTCCGGCTTCGCTTATTTTTTTTAAGAGTTCCAACCCCCGTGTCGTTTTTCCTAAATGATGATCGTAGAAAACTTTGACCAAAATCCCTTGCTTCTGGGCTTCTTCCACCAGACGTATACCTTCTATCAAATACTTGTTCTGTAGCTCCCGGTATTTCTTTTGTTGTAATTTACGGGTTTCTTTTATTAACGTATTCTGTAGAGACGTTATTTGCCCCACACACAATCACCTAACCTGTTGTAATTTTGACAAGGCGTTCCTGTCACCGATAGCCACTAACACATCCCGTTCCATCAATTCCAGACTGGCTTCGGGCATAACGATGATATCCGTTCCCCTTTTCACAGCCACAACACTAATACCAAACCTTTTCACGAGATTTAATTCCCGCAGGTTTTTTCCCAAAAATGCCTCAGGCGTTATCATTTCCAGTATACTATATTCCGGTGACAACTCCAAAAAATCCAGGATATTTTTTGTCACAATATTGTGGGCTAATCTGATGCCCATATCCTCTTCGGGATAGATGATTTTATCTGCCCCGATTTTCAAAAGCACTTTCCCATGGAGACTGCTTTGGGCTCTGGCGATAACCTGTTTTACGCCCATTTCTTTCAACATCACCGTCACCAGGATATTGGCCTGTATATCATGTTCACCGATAGCTACAATGACTGTATCAAAATTTCGTAGACCCAGTGCTTTTAAGGCTTCCTCCTCCATGGCATCAAGCTGAACCGCATGGGTTACAAGGTTTGCTATGGCATTTACTTTTTCTTCATTATAGTCTATGGCTAATACATCATATCCTCTTTCAGCCAAGCCCTTAGCTACGTTGGCACCGAAGCGGCCTAAACCGATTACTGCGAACTGTTTCATACAAACCTCTCCTAACCTACAATGATTTTTTCTTCGGGCATCCGGACAGTAGTCTTAGTTTTCCTGAGGGCAATGGCATAAGCCACAGTCATAGGACCTACCCTGCCCGTAAACATCATGAAAGTAATCAGCAGTTTGCCGGCAGGCGTTAGTTGTGAGGTGATGCCTGTTGACAGACCCACTGTACCAAAAGCTGAAACTGTTTCAAAAAGAATTGGCTCTAAAGGTTTGTTTTCTATAGCCAAGAGGATGATAGCTACACTTATGATCAGCAGCATCCCCGCTACCATCACAGATAATGCTTTAAAAATAGTGTCCGTTGGTATTCTCCTGTTGAAGGTAGAGGTATCCTCCCTCCCCAGGATCCTGTAATACACCGTTAAAACGATTGTAATAAAGGTAGTAGTCTTTATACCTCCTCCTGTTGATCCGGGAGAAGCACCAATATACATTAGTATAATCATAAGAAATAAGGTAGGAGATCTAAGTTCACCAATAATCAGACTGTTAAAACCAGCTGTCCGGGGAACTACTCCTTGAAACACCGAGGCCAAAAGCTGTTCCTCAAAAGGAAGATTTTTTAACGTAGCGGGATTATCCCTTTCCAGGACATAGACACCTACAGCCCCCAGTACTAGTAAAAAAGCCGTCACCGCCAGGACCAGCTTGGTGTGGAGTGAATACTCCCGCCATTTCAAACCATTGTTATAAAGATCGGCGATGACGGTAAATCCTAACCCACCTGTAATAATCAGGAACATAATAATTATATTTACCAGCCAGTCTCCCCTGAACCTGACCATACTGGTCGTGAACAAGTCAAAACCTGCATTGTTAAAGGCGGAAACAGCATGAAACACACCATAATACAGGGCTTTATTAAAACCATAAAGGGAAGTCCAGTACAGCGCCAGCAGAAGAGCGGCTGTACCTTCAGTTACAAAGGTAAAAATGATGATATATTTCGTTAGTTTTACTACACCTTCCAGGTCCACTTTATTTAAGGCTTCCTGGATAATAAGCCTTTCCCGTAGATTGATCTTTTTTCCCAGGGCTAAGGCAAAAAGGGTAGTAATGGTCATAAAACCCAATCCGCCAATTTGGATCATAAAGAGAATAACCAGTTGGCCAAAGAGGTTAAAATATGTACCCGTATCAACGACCACCAGCCCTGTCACTGCGGTAGCAGACGTTGCAGTAAAAAGGGCATCGATCAGTGATAAACCGGTATTATTCTGACTGGCTACAGGCAGTACCAGCAATAAGGTACCTGTCCCAATGATTAAAATAAAGCCCAGTGTAATAATTTGCGGAGGCGTCAACTCCAGTGTCTTATTTCTCATTGATATCAACCTTTTTCTGCGGATATCTTCAAAAGTTTCCCTCCAATAGTTTCTCTAAATAGATAAGGAAGTATTATAGAAAAATAAAGGCCCCTGTCTCTCTGGACAGAAGCCTTAATCCTTTAGAATTTACAGGTTTTCTTTAGCTACAGCTACCAGCTTGTTGAAAGCATTGAGGTCGTTGACAGCCATATCGGCCAGGATTTTTCTGTTAATTTCAACTCCAGCCTTCTTTAAGCCATTGATAAACCGGCTGTAAGACATGCCACTCATACGGGCAGCTGCATTAATCCTGGCAATCCATAGTTTACGGAAATCGCCTTTACGCTTTCTGCGGTGTGCATAAGCATAGGCCAGAGCCTTCATTACCTGCTCATGGGCTGGCCTGTATAGCTTAGACTTGGCACCACGATAACCTTTCGCTAATTTTAAAATCTTTTTATGTCTACGACGGGTGGTAAACCCACCTTTCACCCTTGGCATGTTCTAAACCTCCTTGTACTTGCGCAATTTTTACTTGTAAGGGATCAGTTTTATAATTCTCTGAGCATCGGCAGCACTCATTATCGCTGCTTTTCTAAGATTGCGTTTTCTTTTCGCACTCTTTTTGGTCAGAATGTGACTTTTAAAAGCATGATTTCTCTTAATTTTACCTGTACCTGTTACTTTAAAACGTTTGGCTGCCCCACGATGGGTTTTCATTTTAGGCATGGATCAAGGTCCTCCTCTCTGTTAGTTCTGCTTCGGCGACAAGATCATTGTCATATTTTTGCCTTCTAATTTGGGGTCCTTTTCTACATTAGCCAGATCTTTGACATAAGCTGCCACACGAAGGAGCAAGTCTCTGCCCAGTTCTGGATGAGAGAGTTCTCTTCCCCTAAACATAATGGTAACCTTTACTTTATCTCCATCTTCAAGGAAGCGTACCGCATTTCTCGCTTTTACCTCAAAGTCATGGTCTTCAATATTAGGACGGAGTTTAACTTCTTTCACATTAATGACATGTTGTTTTTTGCGGGCTTCTCGCTCACGCTTGCTCTGTTCATACTTGTATTTACCATAATCCATGATTTTACAAACTGGTGGTTTAGCATTAGGGGCAACCTCCACCAGGTCCAAACCGCTTTCAGCTGCTATCCTTAGAGCTTCTCTGGGGGACATGATGCCCAATTGTTCACCAGTCTCGCTTACTAAGCGAACTTCTTTCGCCCTTATCTCCTCATTAACCCGCAGTTCTTCTTTACTAATAATTCTCCACCTCCAAATTTAATTAAACAAATAAAACAAGGCGAATGATACACATCCGCCTCAATAAAAATCAATGTCTAAGACTTTATTGCGTAACCCTACGTACACCAGCGTAGTAAGGTGAGAAGCGGATGCCTCTACTTATTAAAAGTATATTACAGTTCTCAGATAGTATATCAGCTCTTAGCGAGTATTGTCAAGAGTTAAACCTTAGCCTGTTAAACCTTAGCGGTAATTTCCGTAACCAAATCTTTCTTGAATTGTTCATAATCCATATTCCCCAGGTCTCCCTGACCCCTTTTGCGAACAGCCACGGTGTTATTTTCCATCTCTTTGTCACCTACCACCAGCATATAGGGAACTTTCTCCAGTTGGGCTTCTCTGATCTTATAGCCGATTTTCTCGTTACGATCATCCAGTTCAACCCTTACATTAGCCTTAAAGAGATCATCCGCTAGTTTTTTGGCATAAGGGGCATGACGTTCCGTGATGGGTAAGACCTTGACCTGGACAGGCGCCAGCCACGTTGGGAAGGCACCCGCATAATGCTCCGTCAAAATACCGATAAATCTTTCGATACTACCAAAAGCAGTACGGTGAACCATAACGGGCCGGTGTTTTTGTCCATCCTCACCTACATAAGTAAGATCGAACTTTTCAGGCAGTTGAAAGTCCAGCTGGATGGTACCGCACTGCCAGGTGCGACCGATAGAATCCCGTAAATGGAAGTCAATCTTAGGACCGTAAAAGGCCCCGTCACCGGGATTTATTTTGTAGGGCATGCCCTTTTCTTTTAAAGCCTGTTCTAAAGCCTGAGTCGCTTTCTCCCACATTTCATCAGTCCCCATAGCTTTTTCTGGTTTAGTCGATAATTCAACATGATACTGGAAGCCAAAAAGACGGTAAATAGTATCGACTAGATCAATAACCCCCTTTACTTCACTGGTAATCTGGCTGGGCAGCATAAAGATATGGGCATCATCCTGGGTAAAACTGCGAACCCGCATGAGACCATGTAAAGCGCCGGACAATTCATGACGATGCACTAAACCCAGTTCTCCCATACGAATAGGAAGATCACGGTAGCTGTGTAGTTCAGAATTATATATTAGCATAGCCCCGGGACAGTTCATAGGCTTGATAGCAAAATCTTCCTCATCAATAACCGTTGTATACATGTTTTCTTTATAATGATACCAGTGCCCTGAACGTTCCCACAATTGGCGGTTTAAAATAATAGGTGTCTTCACCTCATGATACCCCCATTTACGGTGGAGTTCCCGCCAGTAGTTTTCTAACTCATTACGGATAACCATACCTTTGGGGAAGAAAAAGGGGAATCCGGGTCCCTCATCCATGATGGCAAAGAGTTTTAATTCCTGTCCCAATTTACGATGGTCACGCTTCTTGGCCTCTTCGATTCTGAAAAGATACTCATCCAGCTCAGTTTTCTTGGGGAAAGATGTACCGTAGATCCTCTGAAGCATCTTGTTCTTTTCACTGCCCCGCCAGTAAGCTCCGGCCAGGCTTAGTAATTTAAGGGCCTTGATTTTACCGGTGCTGGATACGTGGGGACCGGCACAAAGGTCAATAAAATCTCCCTGTTTGTAAAGGGTAATGGGTGTATCCTCCGGTAAGTCCTGAATCAATTCAACTTTATACTTTTCACCTTTATCGGCAAATAGTTTTAGAGCCTCTTCCCTGCTGATCTCCTGTCTTTCCAGAACCAAATCCTCTTTGATGATGTTCTCCATCTCTTTTTCGATTTTGGCCAGGTCCTCAGGCGTAAAGGTATGATCTGAGTCAAAATCATAATAAAAACCATCGGCTATGGCAGGACCAATACCCAGTTTGGTACCGGGGAAAAGCCGCTGTACAGCCTGGGCTAAAATGTGTGATGAAGTATGCCGAAAGGCATTCTTAGCTTCTGGATCTTCAAAGGTTAGGATCTCCAGGGCCCCATCTTCTTCTATCTTGTAAGACAAATCTACTACAGTGTTATTAAACTTTCCTACCAGGGCATTCCTAGCTAAACCCTTACTGATGTCTTCGGCAATTTCAGCGATGGTAATTCCCGTCTGATATTCACGGACTGAGCCGTCTTTTAATGTAACTTTTATCATTTTATCTTCCCTCCCAGGATATATTGCGGGGCCATTCCTGTCCTCAGAGAACTATCTTCGCTTCAACAGGTGTGTCCCCTTTCCTTTTAAAAAATAAAACCTCATCCCATACAGGGACGAGGTTAACCCGCGGTTCCACCCTTTTAGAAGAATATTTTCTTCCACTCCTTACCCGTTAACGCCGGACTACGTTTTCTCCTACTGTAATGCTTCGGAGAAAAAGCTCACAGGTGGTCTTTCTACAACCTTCCTGGCGGTACTTCCAGCCAAAGGTACCGCCTCTCTGGAGGAGACATTGCCGAAAGTTGTCCTGTTCACAGCTGTTACTACAATATTGTTAAACCCTTACTACAACTATGGTAATTATAATTTAGCCATTTCGCCATGTCAATATTTACACTCAGCGAATAAAAACAGCCAGAACACCTTGTGCAATACCGATGATAAACCCTAAAATCCCCCCAATTATTTCAATGTGTTTTAATTCTTCTTTGGCCAGCCTCGTTACTATCTCTTCCAGCCTGTTTAAATCCAGGGCCAAAATCTTACTTTCCACTATCTCCTTAATTTCTTTTGCTATTTCCTCTTCATCATTAATTATATTCTGGGGATTTTCAAGAAAATTTATTACCTCGGTCTGTAAATATTTACCAATGTATTCTAAAATGGTGATCTGGATGTTTCTGGGTATAAAGGGAGGTATTTTCACCAGTACCCTTTCCTGGACATGACTGGCTACTTTCCCGGCAATCTTCTCTTTAATTTCCGGCCGTGCCAAACTCCGGGCAATATCATTTCCTGTCAGTAATTCAGCACTTACAACCTCACCTATAGCCATGGCCATATCCCTTTGTCTTTTGGGAATAAGCCCCTGGATTTTAAAACCAACAAAAGGAATAAAAATAGCCTCTTGTGGTCTAAAAAGCAGTTTAAGGGCTGCCACATTGGTAAGCCAACCTATTAAGGCCCCTACCATGCCCATTAACAGTATAAAGCCCATCTCTTTCATGTTTTTCACCTGAGAAAAAGTTTTCCCTGACAAAATAACAGAGATTAGAAAAATAAGCAAGTCTACAATTTGTCAAAATAAAAAGCCCGTGAGGGCTTGTTGGGATAAGGTTTATTTGTCCGGCCGCCTGCATTTATCGCAGCCATTACACATAACTACACGGTTACCAAAAACATTCTTAATAGTGGCTACAGTATCACCAGGTGTCACACCATTTTCCAGATGCAGGATAACTTCCATGGGGGCCAGAGTGATTAGAGCACTAATCAGCAAATCGTCATAGTTGATTTCATTATCCAAAAGATCAACCACAAAACCTTCCAAATAATCGTTATTTACCGGTTTATCGTTTTCATCCAGCAAATTAAATTTTCCCGTCTGTTTAAAAATTACCTGGACAGTCTTTACCCGGGGTTCCTGGATATCAACAAAATAGCGTAAAAGACGGATAAATTCCATATACTCTTTTTCTAAAAGAAATTCATCAACTGCGGCGTTCACTACATCCTCTAATTCATTCTGGTAATCTTTAAGGCGAAAATTAACGAACCCTTCCAGAATTAACTTTTTATTCATATCAAGATACTCCAAGATTTTTAACATGACTTTTTCTTTTCGTTCATTTTGATGATATGATTTTGATCCGAGGGGGTTCAAAATTTCTTTGGCTTTATTTAAAATGGTTTGCTTTTCTTCTTCATTATAATAGTAATAGGTATTGCGCACTATTTTTTTAATAATCCTGCTTTCCCATTCGTTCACAATGATATCGGCTAGACAGTTTGCAATATAGAACTTGGTAATATTGAAAACTTCTTCTTCACTGGTACCTGTACTGTCTCCTGTTATTTTGCAGCCTAAAAAAGTAAAATTACCGACTTTATTGATATCAATATGGAGAGGTAGACCTTCCTTTTGTAAAAATTCAAGTTCACTATTTAAACGCTTAAACAGTACATTAGGGCTGGTATATGTACCAATGGAGATTGGTTCCAACAAATTTTCACCCCCTTCATGCCATTATTATATGAGGGAGCTCTTATTATATACGAAGGGTTTTCTGACAAATTAAACAGAAAAAGGAACCGCCTGGTTCCTTTTTCTGTTCCCTGCTTTACTGCATCATTCCCATTCCTGAATTGGGGAATTGGGATTGGGCATAGTTTTGGAACTGCTGCTGGGCCTGTTGGATTTTTTGCGACTCAGCAGCTTCCAGTTTATAATGGCCTTGTTCAAACATCAAATTAAAGAAATCCCGAGCACACTGGTGGGTTTCATTGAGGATAGTCATGATGTCCTGGTAAAGCTGACGGTGACTGGCTTCGCGGGCCATGACATTAAAATTATCTGAGAGCCACTTCTCCGAACTTAAACAATCGTTCAGCCTGTCCCTGTCATTCATTTCCAGTGTTTTTACTTGTGGTTCATTGGACATCTTGGGGTTTTGGATAACATTTTGCTGGTGTTGTTGCTGCTGTTGCATTATTTCAACTCCTTCTCACATTTTGGAAGCAGAATTCATGGGATTTAAATGTTTTAGAAGCATATGATAATGTCTTTGATGAATTTGACATACCCTTTCAATCAGAGCTTTAACTTGCTGATCCTGAGCTTCCCGGGCAAAATGATTAAACTTTTTAATAATATCTAACTCCCAGGATAAAGCATCCTTGATGTAAGCCAAGTCTTTTGTGGTAATGACCTGAGGAGGTTCACTCATTCCGGTTTCCTGTTGAAATATCTGGGGCATTTGTTGATTCTGCGGGGTTATGTTTTGTTGAGAAATATTGATATTTTGCGGTTGCATGTCATCAGCTCCTTCATTGGTTTTATCATTAGTTTGAGCTATTTTGTTTGTATTATGTAATTTATCTTCCAAAAAAAAAAGCAAGGGCTTTCAAACCCTTGCTATTCGTAGTCTTTATGGTGGGGAGTAATGGACTCGAACCATCGACCCCTTGCATGTCAAGCAAGTACTCTAACCAACTGAGCTAACTCCCCAAATTTTTTGTACGGAAGTAATTATAAAATGATTTCAGGTATTTGTCAAATCACTATTATTAACAATCACTACTATATCAATAAAGTAAATATTCCTTGCAACACGATATTTAGCGATTTAGCGAAAACTATTTATTGTGAGTTTTAAACTCATTATTTCGTGTTTTTTTTTATAATCAGTGAAGTTTGTCCAAAAACAACCAATTGAAAATACATTGGTACCTTGATATAATGAGGACAAGCACGTTATTGGGAGATTGTGGTGTAGAGGTTGCACTCAGGTACGTGGCACCTGAATACGTGGGTTCGATTCCCACCTTTCTCCTCGTGGACGCATCCTCATGCGGATGCGTTATATTTTTCCTTTTTAAAACCCTCTAGGCAGGGTTTATTTTTTATCTACCAGCAGGAAATTTTTGGTATTTGTAAAATAATACCAGTAGGGCAATTTCTCAGGGAAGGAATGAAAATATTGAGAAACAAAATCTGTTCTGCTATCCTGCTTATTATCTTATCTTTTTTGCTGTCAGCAAGGGCCGATGCCTTATCGCCCTGGATAGTTGATAAGGGTGAAAAAGTTATTACCGGAACCTATGATGGTTATGAAAAGAACAGGCTTTACCTGACGACCAAGGATAAACGACAAACCCTGATTATGGAAAATAACCCCATCATAGCTATTATGGGGCCCCATAGCGGAACCCTTATGGGCCTGGATGAGCTTCCTCAAGGGGTTGACATAGAAGTATTTATGAATAAAGAAGGGAAAGCGCGTGCCTTGCGTAATCGGCAAGAAAAGATCAAGGAAATATCAGGTATACCCCTGGCTGTCTGGGGTCATGGGGCTTTCATAAGTCCTGATAACCGCAAATTTTTACTCTACCATTTTCACGATGGATTAAGTCTTCATGATATAAATATAAATAATTCCAGCCCTCCCTTTTATTTATCATCATTACCTGTTTACAGTTGGAATAAGGATGGAAAAAAACTGGCCTATGCAACGAAAAATGGCTTGAGCATATTAGAGCTAAATACTGAAAAAATAACCGAAATTCCTTTTAAGGCAGAAAAGGCTGATCTGATAAAGGTTGTTACAGGCATTACATGGAGTCCTGAGGAAAAACGGCTCTTAGTTACTTCCCTGGATGATGTTCCCAACACAGGCAGTGATCTTTTTACCCTGACAATCCTGGACCTTGAGGGAAAACTTTTGATACATAAGGCCGTTCCTTGTTTAGGGCAAGTATTCTGGCTTAACCAGGATGAAATCTTACTGGCAACTTTTTCTGATATTTCCATGAAAACAGCGCATATCCAATTGTGGAATATAAAAGATGATACATTTCATAGCCTGCTTAAACATGAAAACCTTACCAACCTTACGTATAACCCTTTACAAAAGATCTTGGCCTTTAGTGTAAAGAGCGGTATAAGAGAAGACATTTTTACATATTGTTTTGAGCAAAATAAATTAGATAAAAAGGCTTCCCTTCTTTCTTCCATCCAAAATCTCCAGTGGTCCAGCAATAATACACTGTTTTTCTGGCAGGAATTAAACAATACTATCTGTGAGCTAACTCAAGATAACAAAGTGAAAATTCATTTTAGTGGGTATTTACCTCCAAATAATGCTATAAGGGATAAAATTCTTTATTTCTTAAGTGAGCCCCTGGAAGAAAGCCAGCAGGTATATATACAAAAGATTCAATAAACTAGTCTAACCTTCCAATATTTTTAAAAAATTAGGCCGACAACAAGACTAACTATCGGTTCACAAATCTCTCAAACCTCGCTAGTCTTATCAGTACGTTGTCGACCTGTTTCTATTTTTCCCTTTAGCATTAAGAATATGTTACGTATAGCAGTGTATTTATTGCCTGTTGTACCAGTATGCTGGCAACAACTATATAGAATTAGTAAGCCAGAGATAACCTAAGTAAATGCCAATTACTGCGCAAGTAAAAATCATAAAAAGTGTAATTATAATAATCATTGTTTACCACTATCCAAATTTTGCTTTTCTTTATTCTATGTATAAAAACACAAAAAGTACCTGAAAACTCAGGCACTTTTTATAATTTTCTAGATAGGGATATCAGAAGAAACATGCTTATGTTCTTCGCCGACGTATACCAGAATGGGTCGTCCCTTACCGTATTTCAGATATACCTGGCATATTCTACATTGTTCAATATCATGAAATTTTTGATCTCCCCGTCGCCCACCAACTGTCCAACAAGGGAGAGTCTGGTTATAAAAAGCTGTACAGTTTTCTTTCTTTTCGAAACCGCAGTTCTTGATTTCCCAGCATGGCTGCTTATTCATCCAGTAAGCCATCTTACTCCCCCCTGTTATTTGTATTCACGAAGTTAATGTCATTATATTCTAAATAAACCAAATCTGCTATCGTCCTAATTTTGGATAAAATGGGAAGAAAAAGCCGGCTCTTAAAGCCGACCCTTATTTGACAAAAGTATGCAAAACCCAATTAACCAAGGCTGCTAAAATGCTGATACTGACGATTAAAAATATCCAGTCGTTCCTTTTTTGTTTATCCATCTCATGTACCTCCCGATATTAGCATAGCAGGTCATGATGACAAAAACAAGCATGCGGCAAAAAAGTTAGCGTGGTAATTGCCACGCCACAACTTCTTACATCATAAAAAGATGGAAGGAAAATAGAAAGTAATATAGATATAGCTTATACGCTATAAACTAATTTTATCCTTCTTTTTTTTTAGAAATAATTATCTGTGAAATTTTAACTAAAGTCTCCGGGCCCCTTCCGCAGCAAGTTCTGACCTTTCACATTCTTCATCGTTGAGAGTTACCTGGTAGCATAAAGGGCTTCCTTTCATTTTCTCCGAGGCATAGCATAAACCATTGCTGCGAGCATCCAAAAATGGATGGTCACTCTGTTCCGGGTCACCCAGAAGAACAATTTTTGTACCGTTACCTGCCCGGGTAATCAATCCTTTGACCTGTTTGGGTGTCAGATTCTGGGCCTCGTCCACAATTACATACATTTTAACCAAGGACCGCCCCCTCATGAAACCCAATGCTTCTGTAGTGACAATCTTTCTTTCAAAGAGTTCCTCAACTTTATCTGCCAACTCTTTTTCATTAACATAGCGCATTTCTTCGTCATTATCAATCAGTATCTCCAAGTTATCCCTGATAGGACGCATCAGGGGATCGATTTTTGCCTGTTCATCACCGGGCAAAAAGCCAATCTGTTCGTCCATAGTAATGCTGGGGCGTAAGACCAGAATACGCCTGTACCATTTATCTTTCCCCATCTGGCGATGGAGACCTGCAGCCAGAGCCAGCAGGGTTTTACCCGTGCCTGCCGCTCCTTTGGCAATAACCAGCGGAGCTTCCTGGGAAGGACTAAGTAAAGCTTCCAGCAGGAATTTCTGCCCTACACTTTTGGGTGCTATCCCAAAGGGCCTTATCCCGCTATACCTTAATGGTACAATTTCTCTCCCATTAAATTTACCAAGGGCAGACTGTTTGGGATTTTGCAAAGAACGAAGCAGAACAAATTCATTGTTTACAAAACGGGGAGTAAGTATTCCCCCCCATTCATTTATTAGCTGAACCTCCTCTTCCTTTATGGGGGTTTTGTCTTGATAAAATTTATCCAATAGTTCCCCGTCCACATAAACTTCCTGCCTGCCCTTATACTGGTCATCATAGGAGGGAACATGATCATTACGGTAATCCTGAGCTTCTACTTCCAGAATATCCGCCTTTATACGTTCAAAAATATCCTTGGTAACCAGAAACACCTTTTCGCCTTCCCCGGCTAATCCTTTGCATACCTGTATGATACGATTATCCGGACTTTTGGGGTCCCAGCTAGGTGGTAACTGCACGGTAAGATGATTTGTTTCAACTTTCAGTAATCCACCGTTTTCTAAATAAACACCTTCATGAAGCTTACCTTTTTCCCTGAGTTTATCAAGCATTCGCCCGACCAGGCGCGCATTGGCTCCTAATTCACCACTCTCATGCTTAAATTTATCCAACTCTTCTAATACTGCTTCAGGAATTACTACCTTGTTATCACCAAATACCTGAAAAGCATGGGGAGCATGTAAAAGCACATTGGTGTCAAGCACGTATGTCTTTCTCAAGCTGACTCCTCCTTGAACCTCGGGATAACTGACAAACTAACCCAAACTTTCCTACTTGTTCTTTTTCCTATTACTATTTTCCTCACGGATAACTTGTCTTCCTTCCTACAAAACAGGTTTATGTGTAAAAAAGCTTTTAAACCTTAACTAAAATAATAATAAAAACTGCTGCTTTTACCCTTAGCAGCAGTTTTTAAGTAACGTTATTGCCATTTACCCAGGGATTTTTCTAAATACATAACCCCCTGATACATGAGGGCCGCTTCAATGGCTAAAAGCATAACGCTGGTCATGACCAAGTCAAGATTAAAAACTTGCCCGCCGTAAACAATTAAGTAGCCCAGCCCAGCCTTAGAAACCAGGAATTCCCCCACTATAACTCCTACCCAGGAAAGCCCCACATTGATCTTTAATGCTGACACAATCGTGGGTATACTGGCAGGTAAAATTACTTTCTGGAGAATTTGCCATTTGGTAGCTCCAAAAGTTCGAAGAAGTTTGATTTTGCCTTCATCTACCTGAACAAAACCGGAATGTACGGAAATAACCGTAACGATAAGAGATATCAAAAGGGCCATGGTTACAATAGCAGGAGAACCGTTACCAATCCAAACAATAAGGATGGGCCCAAGGGCTATTTTAGGCAGGGCATTCAGTACGACCAGGTAAGGATCTAACACTTTGGAAAGAAATTCAGACCACCATAAGATCACAGCCAGGAATGTACCTATAATCGTACCGGAGATAAAACCTATGACTGTTTCCACAGTTGTAATTCCAATGTGATGATATAAGAGCCCCTCCAGGTGAAGGTTTACTAAAGTTACCCAGATACGGGAAGGCTGACTGGTAATAAAGGCATCTACCAGTTTACAGCGGGCCGCCAGTTCCCATCCGATAATAAACAGTACCAGGATAGCCACCCTGGAAATAACAATTTTCATTTTTTCCAGCTTGACGGCCCGGAGATAGGCCTGATGCTCCGGGGAAATTTGCAGAGTGCCGTTGATCATTTTACGTCCAGCTCCTTCCATATCTGATTAAAATAACTCCTGAATTCCGGTGCTTCCCTTCTTTTGATAGGAGACAGTTCATCACAGGTGAGCCGGATTTCGTGAATATTTTTGACCGCCGCCGGACGTTTGGTGAGCACAATAATCCTGTCAGACATGGATATGGCTTCAGCAATATCGTGGGTCACCAGAATGCTGGTCTTTTTTTCTTTATAAATTATACTTCTTACCTCATCAGAGACAGCTAACCTCGTTTGATAATCCAATGCTGAAAACGACTCATCGAGAAGAAGTATTTCCGGGTTAATAGCCAAGGTTCTGATGAGGGCTGCACGCTGGCGCATACCACCAGATAATTGATTAGGGTAATGATGTATAAAGTCTCCTAGCCCATAAGTGGAGAGGAGTTCCTTGGCTTTTTCCCTTGTCCTGTCGTTCAATTTATTTTGTACTTCCAGACCTATGAGGACATTTTGCAAGATATTACGCCAGGGAAAAAGCTGATCTCGCTGCGGCATGTAACCGATGTTGGGATTAGGGCCATTAACCACTTCTCCTTTCACCAGTACACCACCTTTAGAGGGTGTGAGAAGACCGGCAATTAAAGAAAGTAAGGTCGATTTCCCACAACCACTGGGGCCAATAATACTTACAAATTCCCCCTCAAAAACCTGCAGATTAAGGTCTTTGATGGCAGCGGTTTCGCCATCTAAAGTATGGTAACTCATTGTTAAATCTTTCGCTTCAACAATGACCTTTGCTTCCATCATTCCCCCCCCTATTTCTTATTTAGTTATTTTTTTCACAGCCTCTTCCGCGAATTTGTTTGTCACCAGTTTTTCATAAGGAGCCCGCTTGGAGAGCTCTCCCGCTTCCTGAATAATATCCTGCAGCCGTTCAAAGGCTTCTTTAGTGAAGACAGGGCTCTTGGCCCAGGTATCCTGGTCCCGGTACCGCTTTACAACTGTAGCCAAAATCTTTTCATCGGCATCTGGGAAGGAAGGCTTAATAGCCTTGGCAATCTCCTCCGGGGTGTGGGATTGTATCCAGCGCTGTCCTTTATAAATAGCGTTGGTAAACTTCTGGATTATTTGAGGATTCTTTTCGATATAACTCTTTTTGGCTGAAAAAACGGTATAGGGGATTTCCCCGCCTTCCTTACCAACAGAAGCAACAACGAAGCCTTTCCCTTCCTTTTCCAGAGTAGCCGCCACAGGTTCAAACAAGGTTACATAATCCCCTGTTCCCCCGGTAAAGGCTCCCGCCATCAGGGCAAACTGGATATTGGTAAGAACGGTCACGTCTTTGCCCGGAATAATCCCTTTATTTTTAAGAACGTACTCCAGTGTCATTTCAGGCACGCCGCCTTTACGGCCGCCGATAATGGTTTTGCCCTTTACCTTATCCCAGGTAAAGTTTGGATCAGGCTGGCGGCCTACCAGGAAAGAACCGTCCTTTTGGGTCAGCTGGGCAAAATTGATGACATAATCGTCTTTACCCTGATTAAAGACGTAAATCGTGGCTTCCGGGCCCATAAAGCCAATATCGGCCTGGCCGGAGAGAACGGCCGTCATCACTTTATCGGCCCCGGCCCCGTTGGTTAATTCAATTTCCAGACCTTCTTCCTTAAAGAATCCCTGGTTAAGGGCTACATACAGAGGCGCATAGAAAATAGAATGAGTGACTTCATTAAGGCGAACCTTAGTCAATTTCTGCTGGCCACAGCCCAACATACCGGCAACTAACAAACTTAAGACAAGAAGTAAGCTTAAGATCAAACTCCACTTCTTCACAGTACTTTCCCTCCTAAAATGAGTGTTCATTGATAGTGGTACAGTTTTTACCCACCTCCGTTGGTATGCCACTATCAGTCATGGATTTGTAACTTAATTTATTCAAAACGACATTTTTGGTGTATGTACACTATATAGTTGTTATTGCCACAGGTAGTAATCAGTAATCTTCTGGGGGAAAAGGCTTTGTGAATTTAATTGCAAATTTTATGTATACTTCCACAACTGTGTCTCTCCCACATTGACAACTGTACTAGCTAATTATATAATAATCCCAACGGGCTGACCCCCTAAAATTGGAGAATATCTACTTGATTCTTTCTCACTAACAGT
>CAZWTM010000027.1:0-32731 GCA_964637385.1 uncultured Peptococcaceae bacterium | reverse complement strand
GTAAAATCAATGGTCGGGATGACAGGACTTGAACCTGCGACCTCTTGGTCCCGAACCAAGCGCGCTACCAAACTGCGCTACATCCCGTACTAAATTATTATATGACGGGATCGTGATTCTGTCAAACGACTGTGCACATACATTTTTCAGGAAAAGATAAATTGGGAAATAAGAAGGATTATCATTTTCAACGACTGAAATGTGTTAATATTAAAATATAAAATTAAATTTTGTTACTTAAAATTGAGATAAGATTGGAGGGGATAAAGATGGCTTTAATTACCCGCGAGAAATACATAGAGTCGCTGAAAAGGATGAAGCCTAATGTCTACAAATTTGGTGAATTAATCAGTGATGTTACCACCCATCCGGCTACCAGACGAACGGTAGAAAGTCATGCCCGTGGTTTCGATGCTGCCCATGATCCTAAGTTGGAAAAGATATTTACAACCAAGTCTTATCTTACTGGTAACAAGATTCATCGTTTTAATGGGCTAATGAAGAATATGGAAGATGTGATTAATAACGCCAAAATGAAAAGATCCATGTATCATCTGACCGGTACTTGCACAGGGGGCCTTTGTGTGGGCTGGAATGCACAAAATGTCCTCTGGGCAGTCTCCAGTGAAATCGATAAAGAATATGGTACCAGTTATCATCAGCGACTGAAACGCTGGCTACTCTTAGCGGAGGAAGAAGGCTGGGTGGCAGCCGGAGCGCTAACCGACGCCAAAGGTGATCGTTCCAAAAAACCTGCCAATCAGCCTGTACCCGATGCTAACTTGCATATTGTGGAAAAACGTGCTGACGGCATCATTATCAGGGGAGCCAAAATCATGATTTGTGGTGTGGCAGCAGCCAATGAAATTTTTATTTTACCAAGCGGCGCTTACGATGAAGCGAACAAGAATTATGCCGTGGCCTGTGTGGTACCCCGTGATATTGAAGGGCTAACGATTGTAGAGGCTCGCCGTCCCAGTGACCGGCGGGAATATGAAGAGGGCTTTGATATTCCGGAGACAGGTATTACCCAGGCTTACCTGCTGTTTAATAATGTCTTTGTTCCCAATGAACGGGTTTTTATGGCTGGAGAGTATAAATACACGGGAAATATTATCAGTTATTTCTCCACTAATCACCGGGCCTGCATCGGTGCCTGCGTGGCCGGGCAGGGGGATGTGATGCTGGGGGCTGCCGCTATGCTGGCCCGGGCTAATGGTTTAAGTGAGAAAATCTTTTCCGATAAATTAACGCAAATGGCTGTTAATAATGAAACAACTTTTAGTGTAGGCATAGGAGCGGTGGCTTTGGGGAAACAGCACCCCTCTGGGATTTGGTTTTCTGATCCTATCACGTCCCACACCAACAAGGTCCATGTAGCTACTTTGCCCTATGAGACCAAGCGTCTCTGTCAGGAAATAGGCGGCGGTATTGCAGAAACAGGCTGTTTGCCGTCTTATCTGGATTTGCAGCATGAGGAATACGGTGATTACCTCCTCAATGTGCTTAAGGCGGGTTCTGTCTCTGCGGAAACCAGAGTAAGAATGGCCCGTCTTGCTGAATGGCTTACCCTGGGGGCTGGCGTACCGGGCTGTATGCATGGCGGTGGGTCGCCTGACGGTGCCAAGATGGTAGTGCAGTCTTATACACCGCTGGAAGAATACATCGATTATGCTAAAAAAATTGCCGGGATCAGCGAGCAAGGGCCCAATCTCCCCTTGAAATAAATAAAAAGACAAAACATGGTAATAATTGTACCGGTTAGTGTATACTTATATTAAAAGGCAGCAAAGGAGGGTAGCCCATGCATAAGCGACAAGAAAGAGATCAAAGGTATCTGGAAGCTTATGAAGAAATTACCCTGGTCCTCCGTCGTTGCATGGAGAAATATGGTTTAACGGAGGAAGAAAATCACCCCCAGGCCCTTCGCTTTAAAACACTGGAAGAAAAGCTGACAACGGAGAGGCGACTTTTGGAGGAAGTCAGTCTACCTTGCCGCTTTATACTGGAACATTTTTCTACCTTTATGGGTAAGCCCGACCATACCATTGGTTTTCGTCTTGGCCAACTGGAAGTTGGACGGGGCATCCTCAATGATTTTTCCATCAATGAATGGGGAAATGTCTATTTAATTATCGGTAATATACGTTTGGCTTGGCGAGATAAGGACTATCAGTATCTGTTTTATCCCGATAAGGTGATTATGCGGTCATGTGACCGGAGTAAACCGGAAATTCATTTGTTCTTCAACTTTGCCTTTAAATATTCCAAGCTTTTAGAGGATTTTGCCGAAATTGCCAGTGATCCTCAAACACTGTATTGTCACCCGGATTTATTTGAAGGCAAAGAAGAGTAGAGCTTTTTTGCACTCACTTGCTCCAAGTGGGTGTTTTCTATGGCCAAAGTAACTTGTGTTTCAAGAAGTGAAGGCAGGAATTAGCGAACAAATAGAGAAATAATATGAATAGATAGAAAATTTGCGCGTTGGAGGGAAAGGGATGTTGACGCCAGTACATATCATCAGTATGGTGTTTACCCTGGTTATTGTGACCATGGTGGGGATTTATTCCATCCGGCAGGTAAAGACTTCGGCTGATTTTGCCATAGGAGGAAGGTCTATTGGCGTTCCTATGATCGCCGGGACAATCGTGGGCACGATAGTAGGCGGTGCTTCTACCATCGGTACGGCTCAGTTAGCCTTCAAAGTGGGTTTTAGTGCCTGGTGGTTTACTTTGGGTGCAGGGATTGCCTGCCTTCTCCTGGGATTATTTTTGGCAAAGCCCTTAAGGGAGTCAGGGGTATCCACAGTACCTCAATTACTAGCTAATGTTTATGGGGAGAAAGCGGGTCCTGTAGCCAGTATTTTCTCTTCCCTTGGTATTTTTCTCAATATTGTGGGGCAGATTCTCTCTGCCGTAGCTTTAATTACCTCCATGTTTCAAGTACCTCCCCTTCTGGCAGCTTTTATCGCCGTAGTCCTGGTTATCAGTTATGTCATCTTTGGTGGTGTATGGGGTACGGGAATGGTAGGTGTGGTCAAACTCATTCTATTATATGTTTCCCTGGCGGTAGCCGGGATGCTTTCTTATAAAATGATCGGGGGACTTCCCGGTTTGACCGCCAGGTTTCCCGCCTATCCCTGGTTCAGTCTTTTCGGCCGCGGGTTTAATACCGATGCTGCTGCCGGTTTTTCCCTGGTGGTAGGTGTCTTATCAACTCAGACTTATCTTCAGGCCATGTTTTCCGGGCGAGATGTCCCTACTTCCCGCCGCGGCGCTCTTATTTCTGCCCTGCTCATTCCCCCTATCGGTTTAGCCAGCATTATGGTGGGTTTATATATGCGGAGTCATTTCCCGGGAATAGATCCGCGAGAAGCCTTGCCCTTATTTATTCTGCAGTTTCTCAATCCCTGGGTAGGCGGTATGGTTTTAGCCACTTTACTTCTTTCCGTTGTGGGCACGGGAGCAGGACTTACTTTGGGCATCAGTACCATGTTAAGCCAGGATATTTACAAAAAGGTCATCAATCCTAAAGCCCAAGACTCCAGTATTTTAGCAGTGACAAGGGTGATCATTATTGTGGTTACCCTGGCTACCTTAATTTTTGTGGGAGGAAACCTTAATTCCCTTATTCTCAAGTGGAGTTTTCTTTCCATGGGCTTACGGGGTGCTACCATCTGTTTTCCCCTTTTGGCTGCCATTTTCCTGCGTAACAAAATCGCTGCCTGGGCTGGACGCTGGGCCATCATCGCCGGTCCTTCTGCTGTCCTATTTTGGACTCTCCTGGGTGGGACCCTGGATCCCCTTTATGTGGGGATGGCTTGCAGCCTGATTCTTTTGGTCATAGGATATCTCTCCGGAAAATCCTTTTCCTGAGTATGATGCATGAATTGTTAGGTAAAGGGTTATAATGCACAGAGCAGGATAATTTAGTCAAAAAAAGGTGATTGTATGCCAGATAAAAAGGAAAAATCAAAAGCAACAGGAAATAAGAAAAAAGAACCCACTCCCCGGGAGTTGCTTAAATTTGAGATAGCCAAGGAATTAGGCTTATGGGAGAAGATCCAGAAATGGGGTTGGGCTGAATTAAGTGCGGAAGAGTCCGGACGTATTGGTGGAATGATGACCAGGAGAATGCGACAGGGGAACAATTAGGGACAGGAGGCCTGTTTTCTACTGTTGTACTACACCAGAAAAATCAAAAACACCATTGTAACAGAACCAAGTATCTGCTATACTGGTAAAGAATATAGAGTGATATATAAGGGTGTGGTGGAATGAAAGGCGAAGCCTTGGGGAGTGGCCTCACGAAACATGAACAAATTATCAGATTCATCAAAAATTTAGAGGTTGGCACTAAAGTTTCGGTACGCCAGATTGCCAAGGAATTGGATGTGAGTGAAGGAACAGCTTACCGGGCTATCAAAGAAGCGGAAGCCCAAGGGCTGGTAAGTTCAATTCCTAAAGTAGGGACGATCCGCATAGAGGTCGAGGAACAGCGGGAGATTGAGGATTTAACCTTAAGGGAAATCTCCCTCATTGTGGAAGGAGAAGTACTCTGCGGCACTGACCGTTTAGGGTTCGCTCCCTCCCGTTTTGTCATCGGCTGTAACAGTATTGGCATACTGGAACAACTATTAGAGAAGGATGCCCTGCTGATTGTGGGGGATTTACCTGAGTTCCAGCGTATGGCCCTGGAGAAGGGAGCTCATCTCATGGTGGCGGGAGCCTTTAAGGTATCTAGGGAAATCATTCAACTGGCTCAGGACAACAATCTCGTGATTATTTCCTGTCCCTATGATACCTTTGTGGCCGTTTCCATGATGAACAGGGCCGTTTACGACCGGTTAACGGAAAAAGAACTGGTTCGTGTAGAAGATATCATGGTCAGGGATGTTTTTTATCTGACTTCTGAGGCCACCGTGGAACAATGGCATGAAATGGCCCAGAAAACCGGCCACAGCCGCTTTCCTGTTGTGGATCAAAACATGTTGGTGATTGGTATTGTGACTGCCGTTGATGTGGCGGGGATTGACAGGAGTGCCAGTGTTTTATCGGTTATGACAAAAGACGTTTTGACTGCAGAAAGACAGACTCTGGTTACCCATTTAGCCCGTCTTTTAATCTGGGAAGGTTTTGAACTGGTGCCCATTGTAGAAGAGGGACGCCTGGTGGGGGTGGTGAGCCGTCAGGATATTTTAAAGGCTTTCCAGCAAACCCAAAAACAGCCTCATGTGGGAGAAACCGTGGACAACCTGGTCATGAGTGGTTTTACCCTGGATGAATGGGATGAAGGCACCAAAATATCTGGTGAGATTACCCAGTTCATGATTAATGAGTTTGGTTCAGCCAGTCCCGGCACTCTGGTCACCATTATGTCCACTGCTAGTTATATCGCCTTGCGTAAACAGCTGAGACTGGATACAGTCCTGGACAATTTAACCCTGCATCACATGGAACCTGTAGAGGTGGGGGATTATGTGGAAGTTTACACCAGAGTCATCCATATTGAGAAAAAGTCATGTGTCACTGATGTGAGTATTTACTGTGAGGGAAAGCTGAAAGCCAAAGGAATTATCAGCTCGCGCATCATTAAAAAGTAAGGAGAGCCCTGTGCTCTCCTTTTTATGATTCTAACCTTGCTGATACCTGGCATTCCAGGGTAGGAGCGATGATGAGCCAATCCATTTTAATGATGAAATTGCCCTGGGGAGTAGAAATGATGCACTGGTGGAGGAGGTCCTGTATGAGGTCTGGCTTTACCTGGTCAACAGGCTGGTCCGGGGTGGGATTGAGAATTTTCTTTAGGTCCTGCTCCAGGGTTTCCTTGATTGTCTGGTGATTAGCCCATGACCTGTCGGACATGACAATATGAAGGGTTACTTTTTCCACAATGTTTTGTTTTTTTTTTTAACTGCCAGCCTGTTTAGGTTTAAACAGGCCTTGGACGGGAACAAAGGAGATAAGGGTCAGCGGTGGAAATTAAACCTCGTTCCCGGGAACTATCTTTGTTAAAATATAGTATGATAAGCAGTTTATCTAGAACTATTCTTAGGCTTATGAACCGGGAGGAATCAAGGTGAGTTTTGTTCATCTCCATAACCATACATGTTACAGCCTGCTGGATGGAGCCAGTAAAATCCCGGAATTGATTAAGCAGGCCCAGGAACAGGGAATGCAGGCACTGGCCATTACCGACCACGGTGTGATGTACGGTGTGATTGAGTTTTATAAAGAAGCCAAAAAGGCGGGAATCAAGCCGCTTATTGGCTGTGAGCTCTATGTGGCCCGCCGCAGCCGCTGGGATAAAGTTGCCGGCTTAGATGATTCTCCTTACCATCTTGTACTTTTGGCAGAGAATCAGGAGGGATACCAGAATCTTATCAAGCTGGTTTCCGCTGCCTGGCTGGAAGGCTTTTACTATAAACCCAGGGTGGACAAGGAACTCCTGAATAAATATCATAACGGTTTGATCGCCCTTTCCGCCTGCCTGGCGGGTGAGGTACCCGCTTTATTGCTGGAAGGGAAAGAAGAAGAAGCACTGGCCGCAGCCCTTGACTACCAGGAAATTTTCGGCAGGGACAATTTCTTTCTGGAACTGCAGGATCATGGTCTGGCGGAACAGCGAAAGATCAATAGCGGATTGCTGCGCATAGCCCGGGAGACGGGGATTCCACTGGTTGCTACCAACGATGTCCATTATATCAGGCGTAATGATGCTGCTATCCAGGATGTACTCCTTTGTATTCAGACAGGAAAAACCCTGCAGGATCAGGATCGCATGCGCTTTGAAACAGATGAGTTTTACCTGAAGTCAGCTGAGGAGATGGGACTATTATTCGGTGATTATCCCGAGGCCTTAGCCAATACGGTGAGAATTGCCGAACGCTGCCAGGTGGATTTTAAATTCGGCGAAAACCATCTACCCTTTTATGAGGTGCCCCAAGGCTATAATGCCGACACTTATCTGGAACACCTTTGCCAGCAAGGTTTAAGGGAACGTTACCCGCGAATAGAGCCCGGGCATCAGGAACGGTTGGCCTATGAGCTTTCCGTCATTAAAAAAATGGGCTACAGCAGTTATTTTCTCATTGTCTGGGATTTTATCCACTATGCCAAAAAACAAGGGATTTTTGTAGGTCCAGGCAGGGGATCTGCTGCAGGAAGCCTGGTTTCTTACTGCTTAGGCATTACCGATATCGATCCCTTAAAGTATGACCTGCTCTTTGAACGGTTTTTAAACCCCGAACGGATCAGCATGCCTGATATTGATATTGACTTTTGCTTTGAACGCCGGGGAGAAATTATTTCCTATGTGGTAGAAAAATACGGCGCCGATCGGGTGGCCCAGATCATCACCTTTGGTACCATGGCCGCCCGGGCGGCCATTCGTGATGCCGGGAGAGCCATGAATGTGCCCTTGGCCTTGGTGGACAAAGTGGCCAAGCTGGTGCCCAGCGAACTGGGGATTACCATTGACAGGGCTCTGGAAGTTTCACCGGAACTGGTAAAAATGGCGGAAGAGGATAACATCGTTAAACAGCTGCTCGTTACTGCCAGGGCTCTGGAAGGGATGCCCCGCCATGCGGGAACCCATGCTGCGGGCATAGTGATATCCCAAAAACCCTTAGACCAGCATTTGCCACTACAAAAAACCGCTGAAGGTCTGGTTTCTACCCAGTTTGACAAAGACACAGTGGAAGAGATCGGCCTTTTGAAAATGGATTTACTGGGTTTACGTACCCTAACGGTCATTAATAACACGGTAGAGCTAATAGCCAAAAGTCAAAATAAACAATTAGACATTAACAGGATACCTCTTGATGACAAGAAGACCTATGAATTATTATCCGAAGGTGACACCATCGGTGTATTCCAGCTGGAAAGTTCCGGTCTCAGGGCGATTCTGCGCGAGTTAAAACCCCAGACCTTTGAGGATATCGTGGCTTTGGTGGCCCTTTATCGTCCCGGTCCCCTGGGAAGCGGTATGGTGGAGGATTTTATTAAAAGGCGCCATGGGGAAGTGGAAGTAAAATACCTGCACCCGGCGCTGGAGCCTATCCTCAGGACAACTTACGGTGTCATTCTTTACCAGGAACAGGTTATGCGTATCGCCAGTGACCTGGCGGGATTTACGCTGGGAGAGGCAGATCTTTTACGCCGGGCCATGGGGAAGAAAAAACCGGAAATCATTGTGGGTTTACGTAAACAGTTTGTGGAAGGAGCTGTGAAAAACGGGATCGATGGTGAAATAGCCGGGAAAATCTTTGACCTCATGGAATATTTCGCCGGGTACGGTTTTAACAAGAGCCACTCTGCTGCCTATGCTCTCCTGGCTTACCAGACCGCCTATTTAAAGGCCCATTATCCTGTAGAATTTATGGCTGCTTTGCTCACCAGCGTGATGGAGTCCAGTGAGCGGGTACCTTTTTATATTGAAGAATGCCGGCAGCATAAAATTGCTGTGCTTCCCCCTGATGTCAATGAAAGTGCCGAAAGCTTTCTGGTGTCAGGAAACAAAATTCGTTTTGGTCTGGCTGCTATTAAGCAGGTAGGTCATAATGCCATTCAGGCTATCCTGGAAGAAAGAAAAAAGGGACCTTTCTTAAGTCTCCAGGACTTTTGCGAGCGGGTAGACTTAAGCCAGGTAAACCGGCGTGTCTTAGAAAACCTCATTAAATGCGGCGCCTTTGGTTCCGTGCCGGGAACCAGAGCCCAGCTTTTGGAGATTTTACATCTTTGTATTGACCAGGGATTAGCCTGGCAGCGCCAGAAGAACTCCAATCAGTTGTCTCTTTTTGACCTGACCAGCCATCTTTCCTCTTTTAAACCCTCCATTCCTTTGCCGGAAGTCCGTGATTTCTCAGAAAAAGAAATATTACAGATGGAAAAAGAAACCCTGGGCCTTTATTTAAGTGGGCACCCCTTGACCCAGTATATGGGAGTTATCCGGGGGAAAACTACCCATACCATCGAAGAATTAGCCCAGGCTACTGATGGTGATCTGGTTGTGCTGGCAGGGATTATTACGGCTGTGCGCCGGAGTGTGACGAAACGCGGGGAGACTATGGCCTATTTTATGCTGGAAGACATGAGCGGTACTGTGGAAGCCCTCCTTTTCCCCAAAAATTTAACTAAGTTTAATGACCTCTTGAAAAATGATCTACCTGTTCTGGTTAAAGCACGGCTCAATCTGCAGGAGGACAAACCTAAAATCTTTGTGGAGAGTATAAGTTCTTTAGCCAATGTGGAATGGCAGGTGGAACCCGGTGCGGCCACAACCCTCTATTTAAAGATTTCGCCTAATGTCGATGAAAATCTGATCTGGGAAGAACTTCGCCCCATTATTCAGCATTACCGGGGCCAAACTCCCCTTTATCTTTATTTCCCCCATTTAAAAAAGCTTATCAAAAGCAAACCCGAATACTGGGTTAACGTTCTCCCTCAGCTCATGGTAGAACTAGAATCCCTGACAGGTGTGGAAGCCATCAGCGTGGTGAATAAATAAAGCTGTGGTATAATAAGTTTAGAACTAAATCTATTTGAATGTTGAGGTGCATCATGGCGATATTGGGCTTTCTGCCAAATGTGGGGTTCTCGGAGCTTTTACTGGTCCTGGTGCTAGCTTTGATTATCTTTGGACCTGGAAAATTACCTGAAGTAGGTAAAGCCCTGGGTAAAAGTATTGCTGAGTTTAAAGGAGCGGTAAAAAAGGCGGAAAATGAAATTAAAGAAGAGTGGAAAGACATGGAGGAAAAGAAATAGATTCATAATTCTTAAAGTGAAACCCAGTAAATCTGGGTTGATTTTTTTTATGATTTTAGCAGGATTATGAAAAACCCTTAACGAATTATCAGGGTGAATTAATGGACAAGAATAATTGTAGTGTTACAGGGACACAATGGCATTAAATAAGGAGACAGGCAAATTTTTTTGGGGGGGAGATTTTTGCGTATTGCAATTTACCCGGGTACTTTTGATCCCATTACCAACGGACATATTCATATTGCGGAAAGGGCCAGTAAACTCTTTGATAAAGTCATCATTGCGGTAGCTAAGGATAACTATAAAGAAAACCTCTTTTCCCTTGAAGAAAGAATACTCATGGTGGAAGAAAGCTTACAGCACCTGCCCAACGTAGAGGTGGACAGTTTTTCCGGTCTTCTGGCTGATTATGCCGTTTTGAAAAATGCCCAGGCCCTCATTCGAGGTTTACGGGCAGTATCAGATTTTGAATATGAAATGCAGATTGCGGCCATGAACAAGCATTTAAATGAGACCCTTGAAACCGTATTCCTGATGACAGCCGGAGAATATTCCTTTTTAAGCTCAAGCATGATTAAACAAGTGGCTGTTCTGGGCGGATGTGTCAAAGGACTGGTTCCGCCTATTGTGGAAGCTGGTTTGAAGGAAAAGTACCGTGGAACAGCCAGGGTATAATTTGGAGGGAGAGAAAATGGCTAACGGTGAAAAAGTATACGGTGATGAATATATTGTGGTAAAAGCTATGGAAAATGGCGTTACCATTAGTGGTTTAACCCGAGGCAAAGATACTAAATTTCACCATTCGGAAAAGTTGGACCGGGGTGAAGTGATGATTGCCCAGTTTACTGAGGTTACCTCAGCGATGAAAGTGAGAGGCAGGGCGCGTATCTATACAAGACATGGTGTCATTGAATCCGGAGAATAGCAACAGGTATAAGACTTCTGGGGAGGTTTCTATATGTGGACTGTTGTTTATATTGCACCTAACAGGCCGACGGCTGAACAACTTAAAACTCTTTTAATGAATGAAGGACTCTTAGTAATGCTGCGTTCCGTAGGAGTTCCTCACCTGGGTGATTCGGGTGCCGTGGAAATCCTGGTGCCGGAATCTGAAGCAGAAGAAGCCCATGAAATCCTGACAGGTGCATTATAAAAATTTCTTAGTCAACGGTGAAAGCCATGTGTTAAAAACACATGCTTCCCGTTGGTAATACTGGACAGTTTGGTTTAGACGAGTATAATTTCCTGTAGAGAAAATAAAAAAACAATGGGAAGAAGTACTGACCACCAGGGACGCAAAATGTCCCTGGTGGTCAATGTCAACACAGTCATACTTGTGAGTAAAGATAACAAGGAGGAGAAAATATGCGGAAAACAAAAATTATTTGTACGATCGGCCCGGCCAGTGAACAAGTACCAGTCTTGAAGGAGCTAATCAAAAGCGGCATGAACGTGGCCCGTTTAAATTTTTCCCATGGTTCCCATGAGGAGCACAGGCAGCGCATCATGAACATCAGGCAGGCTTCCCGGGAACTGGGGATACCTGTGGCCATTATGCTGGATACCAAAGGCCCGGAAATTAGAACAGGTCTTTTGGAAAAGGGAAAAATCGAGTTAAAGGCTGGAGAAGAAATCATCCTGACCACGGAAGAAATTGTGGGCACGGAAAAACGCATAAGTATTAGTTATGAAGGGTTGCCGGGCGATGTCAGTGAAGGTGTACAGATTCTCTTAGATGATGGGCTTATTGCGCTCCGTGTACAGAAAGTGGAAGGAACAGAAATTTACTGTATCATTGAAAACGGCGGAGAACTGGGCAACCGCAAGGGCGTTAATGTTCCCGGTGTACAAATCAATCTCCCGGCTATGACCCAGAAGGACATTGATGATATTACTTTTGGGGTTCGGGAAAATGTGGATTTCATAGCTGCTTCTTTCATTCGTTCAGCCAGTGATGTCCTGGCTATCCGTAAATTACTGGAGGATCTGGGGGCTGACATCGACATTATTTCCAAAATTGAGAATCACCAGGGTGTGGTAAACCTTGATGAAATCATTCAAGTGTCTGATGGCATTATGGTGGCCAGAGGAGATTTAGGTGTGGAGATTCCGGCCGAAGAGGTCCCCCTGGTGCAAAAAACCATGATTGAAAAGTGTAATATTGCTGGAAAACCTGTGATCACGGCTACCCAAATGCTGGATTCTATGATTAGAAATCCCCGTCCTACCAGGGCAGAAGCCAGTGATGTGGCCAATGCTATCTTTGACGGGAGTGATGCCATCATGCTTTCCGGCGAAACGGCGGCGGGGAAATACCCCGTTCTGGCCGTACAAACCATGGCTCGCATTGCCCTGCGGGCAGAGGAATCTCTCAACTGGCGTGAACTCATTAAAAAGAGAGCGTTAACTGTGGCCCGGACCACTACGGAAGCTATCAGCCATGCTACCTGTGCTACGGCGCTAAGTTTGGGCGCAGCAGCTATCATTACCGCTACCAAATCGGGATCCACGGCCCATATGGTATCGAAATATCGTCCCCAGGCACCCATTGTTGCTGTTACACCGCAGGAGAAGGTCTACAGGAAACTCCTCCTGGTCTGGGGTGTATATCCCCTTTTATCACCAGAGAGTGACACGACTGATGAAATGATTGAGACAGCCGTCAATACCGCTTTACAAGCCGGCTATATTCGTAACGGTGACCTGGTAGTAATTACGGCAGGTGTACCTGTAGGCATTCCGGGTTCAACCAACCTGTTAAAAGTTCATACCGTAGGGGAAGTCCTGGCCAAAGGTACAGGTATTGGACGCGGGGCTGTAGCAGGCCGCGTCGTGATTGCCGAGAGTAGTGAGGAAGCTATCGCCAGGATGCAGAAAGGTGATATCCTGGTAACTCGTTCTACTGACCGGGACTTTATTCCCGCGATAGAGCTTGCTGGCGCCGTTATCACAGAAGAAGGCGGATTAACTTCCCATGCCGCTATTGTAGGTATAAACCTGGGGATACCTGTGATTGTTGGGGTTGCAGAGGCGACAAAACTGCTGGCCCAGTACAGTACAGTTACTATTGATCCTGTCCGTGGTCTTGTGTATAGAGGAAACGCGAAAGTACTCTAAACAATACGCTACCCGATACCCGAAACCCGATATCCGAATATTGACAGAAAGTCTTGACTGTGGACTATTGTTAATTCGGTTAACGGTAAACGGGAGTCGGGTGCGTTTTTTTATGTTATTAGTTAGTTTTTCCAAAACGGTTCACTGTTCACGGTTAACGGTTTACGTTTTTGCTGTTAACAGCAGGATTTTAATATGTTAAAGTAGAACTAAAAGATCAAAAGGGAAAAGAGGTGAGCCTGATTATGAGCTATGATAGCCGTTTGAAAGATGAGTTTACGGACAAACTGTTTGAAGCTATTTTACTTCTGGAGACAGAGGAAGAATGTTACCGTTTTTTTGAGGATATCTGTACAGTGGCGGAAATAAAGGCCATCGCTCAGCGGCTGGAAGTAGCCAAAATGCTCGATCAGGACAAAACATATACGGAAATTGCAGAAAAAACGGGGGCCAGTACTGCCACCATCAGCCGAGTCAAAAGGTGTTTGTATTTTGGGGCTGATGGGTACCAGCTTATATTAAAACGCTTAAAAGAGAAGAATAAGAATGAACATGCCGGCTGACAAGCCGGCTCTTTTTATTACGAGTAGGAAAGTATATTCTTCCTTAGTGTATTACTTTCCGCTGCCCGCCACTCGCTGCCAGCTACCCGAAAATATGTTGCTAATTCGGGTATCGGAAATCGGGAAACGGGAAGTATAGGTTACTACCAACTAAATTATAACTAAATTATCCTTGACAATTTAGTAGTCTATTCATACAATTAACTTAATTATCATATTAATACTTTAATAAATTAAAGGATGTGTGGTTAATGTATCCCAAAAGAACATGGAATATACCGGTGGGGATGCGCGATTGGCTGCCCGGTGAGGCTGAAAGGAGAAGAGCTCTCGTCAACGAATTGTTGCTTACCATGGCCTCCTTTGGGTATACAGAAATCTCTACCCCACTTCTTGAGTACTATCAGACCCTGGTACAAGGGGAAGAGGGAGCTTTCCCCGACCAGTTATATAAACTGATTGACAGGGATGGCAGTATCCTGGCTTTGCGGCCGGAGCTTACCACACCCATAGCCCGGGTAGTAAGCAGTAAAATTGAGGGGGCTCCCCCCTGGCGTTTAATGTATGGTGCAGAAGTATTCAGGTATGAAGATGTGCAGACAGGCAGGCAGCGAGAGTTCAGCCAGGTCGGTGCGGAACTCATCGGACAGGATGGCCCGGAAGCTGACTGTGAAATATTGGCTTTAGCCGTGGAAGCCTTAAAAAACCAGGGATTAGAGCGTTTTACCGTGAGTATCGGTCATATGGGAGTACTCCAGGGATTACTGCAAAGTTTAACCTGTGAAGAGAAACAGCTCAAAGAAGTGCGCCATCTTGTGCTGGAGAAAGATTTTGTGGGCTTAAATGAGCTTTTGGAGAAGGCTAATCTTTCTCAGGAGAAAAGGGAAGCTGTTGTGGGCTTATTCACCCGCCCCCTGGATATTCATAATTTTTCCATGACGGGTTCAGGTTTGCCGGGGGAAATGCTTACAGCTCTGTCAGATCTAAAGGAAATAGTGAACCTGATGGCTTTATACGGCTATGAATCATATATTCAGGTAGATTTAAGTACTCTTCGTAATCAGGAATACTATACGGGGATGGTGTTTGAGGTTTATACGGCCGGACTTGGTTACCCCATTGGGGGCGGCGGCCGTTATGATCATCTTCTCCACCGTTTTGGTAAGTCATACCCGGCCACGGGCTTTGCCCTGGGGGTTGATCGCCTTCTTTTGAGTTTGCCCCCAAAGGAAAAAAAGAATCAACTGCTTCTCATAGCGGGGGGGGAACCCGGGCTTGTCCTAAAAAAAGCCAAAGCCCTCAGGGCTCATGGCAAGGAAGTTATTGCGGAATTAAGAACGATGACGGAACAAGAGGCTAAAGTGATGGCCCAGGCAAAAGGGGCGGAACTTGTCTGGTTAGGAGGGGGGAGTGGCCATGGAGACTAAACTCACTATCGCGCTGCCTAAAGGCAAGCTGTTTGCACCAAGTATTAAGCTATTAAACCAGTGTGGTTTCAACTGTGCTCACCTTTCCGATGAGGCCCGGACCCTGGTTTTTACGGATGAGGAAAACCAAACCAGCTTTATTATCTGCCGGCCTACGGATATACCCACCTATGTGGAATACGGTGCCGCCGATTTGGGAATTGTGGGAAAAGACAGCATTATGGAAGCGGGAAAAAACCTTTATGAACTGGTGGATTTAAAATATGGCTACTGCCGTTTTGTGGTGGCTGCTCCCCGCAGTGTACTGTCTCCCCATGGTGAATACCAGTGGAAAGCGGGCCTCAGGATCGCCACCAAGTTTCCTGCTGTTGCCAAAGAATTTGTGAAACGAAAAGGGCTCCATGCCGAGATTATCAAACTCCACGGCAATGTTGAATTGGCCCCCAGAGTAGGTCTGGCCGAGCTCATTATTGATATCGTTTCTACGGGAAAAACTTTACAGGAAAACAATCTTGTTCCCCTGGAGGAAATCGGAACGGCTACGGCCCGTCTTGTAGTGAACAGGGCCAGCTATCGTCTCAAATCTGAAGCCATTAACAACATTGTTGACAAAATGAAAGAAGTATTACAGCGGGAAGGGGGCAACTTTTGATGCTGCCAGTTTATCGTTGGCCGGAAACTAAAGCCGTGGAAAGAATTAAACCTGCAGCCCTGGAAGACCTGACCGTACAAGCTCGGGTGGCAGAAATACTCAGTGAAGTTGCGCAGAACGGGGATGAGGCCCTTCTTCTTTATACGGAACGTTTTGATGGCTGTCGTCTCACTAAAGACAGTTTGCGGGTGGGAGAAGAAGAAATAAAAGAAGCCTATCAGAAAGTTGACACCCAGTTTCTCCAGGCCCTGCGGCAGGCTAAAGAGAATATCACAGGTTTTTATACCTCACAAAAGCAAAAGGACTGGTTTATGCAGGATGAGGGTGGTTCCCTGGTGGGGCAAGTTTACCGGCCTTTGGATAGAGTGGGTATTTACGTGCCAGGGGGGACAGCCAACTATCCTTCTTCGGTATTAATGACCGTCCTGCCCGCTGTGGTAGCAGGAGTCCCGGAGATTGTGATGGTAACACCGCCGGGGAAGGATGGCAGTATCCCAGCTCCCACCCTGGTTGCAGCCCACGAAGCCGGTGTAGGGGAAGTATACCGGGTAGGCGGCGCCCAGGCTGTAGCCGCACTGGCCTACGGTACGGAAACTATAAGGCCCGTTGATAAGATTGTGGGACCGGGCAACATCTATGTAACCATGGCTAAGAAACTGGTGTACGGGAAAGTGGGTATTGACATGCTGGCGGGTCCCAGCGAAATCCTGGTCATCGGTGATGGCAGCATTGCTCCCAGATATGCGGCAGCAGATCTGCTATCCCAGGCGGAACATGACATGAGAGCCCGGGCTTTTCTGGTTACTGCCGATAGTAGCTGGGCCGGCCTGGTAAGGGAAGAAGTGGAGAAGCAGTTAAAGTTACTGCCCCGGGAGAATGTGGCCCGGGAGGCCTTACAAAACCATGGTGCCATTATCCTGGTAGAGGATCTGGAGGAAGCTTTTCGCGTAGCCAACCTGATTGCCCCTGAACACCTGGAACTGCTCATGAGTGATCCCTGGCCTGCTCTTGCCAAAATTAAACATGCAGGGGCCATCTTTTTAGGTCCGTATTCACCGGAGCCTTTAGGGGATTACTGGGCGGGACCTAGTCATGTCCTTCCTACCGCTGGAACTGCTCGTTATGCTTCACCCTTGGGGGTGGAGGATTTTTGCAAACGCTCCAGCATTATCAGCTATACGGCCCAAGGGTTTGCCCAGGCTGCCCCCTCTATTATGCATCTGGCGGAGATAGAAGGATTGACAGCCCATGCCAGGGCTGCAGGTGTGCGCCTGGAGGAGGATGGAATATGAGTTTACGACGGGGTATGGTGGAGCGGTGTACGAAGGAGACAAAAATCAAACTGGAACTAGCCCTGGAAGGACAGGGACATTTTAAGGGCCAGAGTGGTATTGGGTTTCTGGATCACATGCTGGACTCTTTTGCCAGGCATAGCAGTTTTGACTTGAGTCTGGAGGCCCAGGGCGATCTTTTTGTTGATGACCATCACACTGTGGAAGATATAGGGATTTGCCTGGGAAAAGCTTTTTTCCAGGCCTTAGGGAATAAAAAGGGGATAGCCCGATACGCCTCCCTGGCCTTGCCTATGGACGAGTCCCTGGTGCTTTGTGCCGTGGATATTAGCGGACGTCCCGGGTTTTACCCCGAGCTTGCCTTTCCTACCGAGAAAATCGGGCAGTTTGACTGTCAATTAATTGAAGAATTCTGGAAGGCTTTTGTCCAGGAAGCCAGGATTACCCTTCACCTTAGACAATTAGCGGGGAAGAATTCCCATCACCTGGCAGAAGCCATTTTTAAAGGGACAGGCAGGATATTAAGGGAAGCTGTCCGCCTGGTAGGACAGGAAATCCCTTCGGCCAAGGGGGTTTTATGATGAAAACAGCGGTAATCGATTACGGCCTGGGTAACCTGGCCAGTGTGGTTCAGGGGCTAAAAGCCGCCGGGTTAGAACCTTTTCTTACCCGGAAGCGTCAGGAAATTCTGAGCGCGTCAGCCGTGGTGCTGCCCGGGGTAGGTGCTTTTCCCAAGGGAATGGAAAATTTGAAAGACTTATGTCTTCTGCCTGCCATTGCTGAGGTTATAGAGAGAGGTACCCCTTTTTTAGGGATTTGTCTGGGAATGCAACTGTTATTCGAAGAAGGGGAGGAATACGGGAAACACAAGGGTTTAGGTTTGATTAAGGGTAAAGTTGTCCGCTTTCCTCAAGGGTTAAAAGTTCCTCACATGGGCTGGAATACCCTCAAGATAAAAAAGAATCACCCTCTCTTAAAAGATGTTCCCGATGACAGCTATGTTTACTTTGTCCATTCCTACTGTGGAGCGGAGTATGATTCTTCCCATGTGGTAGCAACTTCATCTTATGGTATAGAATTTCCTGCCATTGTATGTTTTAATAACATCATGGGTATACAATTTCACCCGGAAAAAAGCAGCCAGATAGGGCTCAAAATACTGAGAAATTTTGGGGAGTTGGTAAGCAATGTTGGTAATCCCGGCAATTGATTTGAGGGACGGCCGCTGTGTACGTCTCGTCCAGGGACAGAAAGGGACAGAAACAATTTATTCAGATGAACCGGTGGAAATGGCCCGGCTCTGGGAGGAGCAGGGAGCCCGGAGATTGCATGTGGTGGATCTGGATGGCGCCTTTACAGGAACACCTCAGAATCTTAATATTGTCAAACAGATGGCAGCGGCGGTACAGATCCCGATTCAATTAGGCGGGGGAATACGTTCCATGGAAACTGTCAAAAGAGTCCTGGACGCAGGTGTGGATAGGGTTATCCTTGGCACTGCCGCTATTCTTTCGCCGGAGCTGGTTTCCCGGTGCAGCCAGGAATTCGGCGACAGTATTGTGGTAGGAATTGATGGGAGAGACGGTTTAGTGGCCATTGAAGGCTGGGAGTCAACGGTGGAAATGACAGTAGAAGCCTTAGCGCAGGAGATTGCCAAGCTGGGCATCAAACGGGTGATTTTTACGGATACACGCCGGGACGGTACTTTGCGCGGGCCCAATATCGAAGGAACCAAACGTCTGGCCCAAACCAGCGGTCTTAAAGTAATTGCTTCCGGTGGGGTTTCCTCCTTTGATGACCTGCGTAACCTTAAGTCCCTTAAGCCTTTTGGGGTAGAGGGTGTCATCATGGGCAAAGCCCTCTATAACGGGACCATCAGCCTGAAAGAAGCCCTGCAAATCATGGAGGATTAGTTGATTATGTTGGCAAAAAGAATCATCCCCTGCTTAGATGTGGATAAAGGCAGGGTAGTGAAAGGAACAAAATTTTTGGAACTGAGAGATGCGGGAGACCCTGTGGAATTAGCCGCTTATTATGACAGGGCAGGGGCTGATGAATTAGTTTTTCTCGATATCACTGCCTCCAGCGAACACAGGAATATTATCCTGGATGTGGTTTCACGCGTTGCCCAAAAGGTCTTTATTCCCTTCACTGTGGGCGGAGGGATCCGTTCTGTCCAGGATATGCGCAAGATACTGCAGGCGGGAGCCGATAAAGTAGCGGTTAACACAGCTGCTGTCCAGAATCCCCAGGTCATTCGTGAAGGATCTTATCATTTTGGTAGCCAGTGCGTGGTGGTGGCCATCGATGCCCGGAAGGTTGCCTGTGGTAAGTGGGAGGTCTATATACATGGTGGACGTACCCCCACAGGCCTGGATGTGATTGCCTGGGCTAAAAAAGTAGAAGAGTTGGGAGCCGGAGAAATACTTCTCACCAGCATGGACCGGGACGGGACCAAAGAAGGCTATGACCTGGAACTCACCCGGGCAGTAAGTGAGGCTGTTTTGATACCTGTTATCGCTTCGGGTGGTGTGGGAACTGTGGAGCATCTTTATGAAGGAGCTACTGTGGGCCAGGCTGACGGGCTTTTGGCAGCTTCCATCTTTCATTTCGGCGAAAAAACAATAGCTGAAGTCAAAAACTATCTTAACGCTAAGGGAGTCGTCGTACGCTTATGAAGATAACCCCGGAAATTCTTGCTTCCCTAAAATTTGATGAAAAGGGACTTATCCCCGCTGTGGTCCAGGATGTGAAAACAGGGACCGTATTAATGATGGCCTATATGAACCGGGAAGCCCTGGAAAAAACCCTGAGCCAGGGACGGACCTGGTTCTACAGCCGGAGCCGCCAGTCTCTCTGGGCCAAAGGTGAGACCTCAGGTCATGTCCAGCAGGTGGCGGGCATCTTTTATGATTGTGATGGGGATACCCTCTTGATTCAGGTGCACCAGACGGGTGCGGCCTGTCATGAAGGGACCTTTTCCTGCTTTACCAGGCCCCTGCTGGTGAAAGATGACGCTATATCACCCCATTGGGCCCTTTTATCCTGGCTGGAGGAGCTTGTTAAACAAAGAAAAGAAACCCTTCCCCCTGATTCCTATACCACCTATCTTTTTACCAAGGGGATCGATAAAATCCTGAAAAAAGTGGGAGAGGAAGCCACAGAGGTGGTCATTGCTGCCAAAGGCGGCAAGCGGGAGGAAATAGTTTACGAAACAGCGGACCTTTTATATCATCTCCTGGTACTTTTAAGGGAAAAGGAAATTGATTTAAAGGAAATCTGGCAGGAACTGGAACATAGACACCAAGGGAAATAAACTGGGTATAAACACCTCTTTTTACCCTCATACTAAAAGGTAAAAGGAGGTGTTTATTTTTGGCCGAGGGTAGAGTTTATGACTTGGGTAATGGCGTAACATATACAGCGAGAAGGAAAGAGCAAAGAATGACGGGCGCAGCGGACATCGAAGATATGCGTGAACAGGGTATTACCAGTGAAGTAACGGGCGAAAAAACGAATAAGACCAGGGGACAACTGAAAAAAAACGGGAACCATAAGTTTGAAATAGGTCAGGATTTCGGGTTGGGCCGTAATCCCCACAGGGCCTTTGAGGCTGTCAGGGATATCGATGCTGACGGCCTGGGCAAGAAGAAAACAGGATTCGACTTTAACTTTTTTGGTGATGAATAAAAAGTAGCGCTTCCGTTAAAACGGAAGCGTTAAATCTTATGAGGTGAGACCATGTCGGAGATTGCTTCATACTGGGCTGATGTAAGCTCCCGGGAGTGGAATGACTGGCACTGGCAGGTAGCCCACCGGGTTCAGACCGTTGAGGAACTAAAAAAAATCATTAACTTAACGCCAGAAGAAGAAAAGGGAGTAAAATCATGCCTGCACATATTAAGGATGGCTATCACCCCCTATTATGCTTCTCTCATGGATAAAGATGACCCCAGCGATCCTATCCGAATGCAGGCTGTTCCCCGTACCATGGAACTACGAATGGGAGAACACGAGATGGAAGACCCTCTCCATGAGGAGGTGGATTCTCCCGTACCAGGGCTTACCCATCGTTATCCGGACAGGATTTTGTTTCTGGTCACCGACCAGTGTTCCATGTACTGTCGCCACTGTACGCGGCGGCGGTTTTCCGGTAATGCCGATGCTTCCTTACCCAAGGAGCAGATTGATCAGGCCCTTGGCTATATTAAGAAAACTCCTACCATCCGCGATGTCTTGATTTCCGGCGGCGACAGTCTCCTTTTGTCCGATGAAAAACTGGAGTATATCGTGGGCAGTCTTAGAAAAATTCCGCACATAGAGCTGATTCGCTTCGGTTCCCGTACACCTGTGGTACTTCCCCAGCGTATTACTCCCGAGCTGTGTAACATGTTGAAAAAATACCATCCGGTTTACTTAAATACCCACTTTAATCACCCCAAAGAGATAACTCCTGAAGCCGAGGAGGCCTGTGCCCGTTTAGCAGATGCCGGAATACCCCTGGGGAATCAGACAGTATTGCTGCGGGGAATCAACGACTGTCCCTATATTATCAAGGAATTGATGCATGCCCTTTTGCGCATCAGGGTCCGTCCCTATTACTTGTACCAGTGCGATATTTCGCCGGGATTGGAACACTTCCGAACTCCGGTTTCCAAAGGCATTGAAATCATGGAGCTTTTACGGGGGCATACCACAGGGCTGGCTGTACCTACCTATGTAGTGGATGCACCCGGCGGGGGTGGAAAAATCCCCGTTGCTCCAACCTATCTTATTTCCCAGTCGCCCCACAAGGTGATCCTGCGGAATTATGAAGGGATGATTTGTGCTTACCCTGAACCTGCGGTTACAGACAGTAAGTGTGACGAATCCTGTGAGGCTTGCCGGCGCCTGGCCCACTTACCAAAAACGGGAATAGAGAAGCTTTTGTCAGGAGAAAAAATGAGTCTCATACCCAAGGGAAATATTCGTGAAAAACGTCGTTATACCTGTACTTAGAAAGTTTATTTTTTCGCTGCCTGCCCCCGATACCGAAATTGGTTTTAATCCCTAGGTGTCGGGTATTTTTTATATAAAATAAAAAGTAGGTTCAAGGAAAATTTCCCTGAACCTATAGAGTGGAGGAGATAAGAGGAGTTGTTCATTATAAATTATTGCCGGGAAAGGGTTACTCTATACATTCCGGTTAAAAAATTTAAAACTTTTACAGGTATTTTTCTCCTTTAGCATTTTATATAATAAGCAGGGATGGACCCAATGTGCCTGTCACAGCTCAGTAAAAAATACGATTTTTCCGGCGAAAAAAGCGGAATATGGTACAATAACTGTATGTAAAGATTAGACATTTAAAGGGAGGACAACCAGTGGTCTTACAAAACAAGATGATAGAGGAGTACTGGAGATTAAGAGAAGAGATTAGAAACCACCTGTTCCGGCATTTAAATTCGGAACAGTATAAAGCAGTAGAAACGGGAGAAGGACCAGTCCTTTGTCTGGCAGGAGCCGGTTCCGGCAAAACAACGGCCATGGTTTACCGGGTCTTACACCTGTTACTTTTTGGCCCCCAACACAACCCCCAACCACAGCCCCCGGCGGATATGACGGAACAGGATTTACAGCTGATGGAGGAATGGCTGAAACAAGAAAAAAGTCGGCAGGCAGGTTTATTGCCTCCCCGAATTAAATACCTTATTGGCATGCTGGGGATCAGTGCCCGCTCCATTCTGGCCATTACTTTTACAAATAAAGCTGCCCAGGAAATGAGAACACGCCTTGAAGCGGTGCTTGGTGACACCAGCAGGGAAATGTGGGTCATGACTTTCCATGCAGCCTGTGTGTGTATCCTGCGCAGGGAAATTGCCGCCCTGGGCTATACTTCTGATTTTGTCATTTATGATACCCAGGACCAGCAGCAGGTTATCAAAGGAGTACTTAAAGAACTGAATCTGGATGAGAAGAAATTTACCCCCCGTACCATGCTTCATCTCATCAGTAAGTTTAAGAATGAGCTAAAAAGCACCAAAGATGCGAAACTCCTGGCCGGCGATTTTTTGGAGGACAAGGCGGCTAAAGTTTATGAAATTTACCAGAAACGTTTAAAAGAAAACAATGCCCTGGATTTTGATGACCTCATCATGCTGACGGTTCAGGTCTTTGAAAAACACCCGGAGGTCCTCCAAAAATACCAGGAGCGGTTCCGTTATATTATGGTGGATGAATACCAGGATACCAACCATGCCCAGTATGTGCTGGTGAATCTTTTGGCTCAGAAGTATAAAAATCTCTGTGTAGTAGGGGACGATGACCAGTCCATCTATGGGTTTCGACAGGCGGATATCAGAAACATTTTGGAATTTGAGCGGGATTACCCCCAGGCCAAGGTTATTAAATTAGAGCAAAATTACCGGTCCACCCGGAGCATTTTGGCTGCTGCCAATCAGGTCATCAAAAATAATGTGGGAAGAAAGAAAAAGAGCCTCTGGACGGAAAATCCCCAGGGTGAACGGCTTGTCCTTTACCGGGCCCAGAATGAACAGGATGAGGCCCGATATGTGGCAGAGCGCATCAGAGAATTCACCCAGGGCCAGTACAGCTATCAGGATTGTGCGGTGTTAATGCGGACCAATGCCCAATCCCGCGTCCTGGAAGAATGGTTTCTCCGGGCCGGCATCCCCTATAAAATCGTAGGCGGCCTGAAATTCTACGAGCGAAAGGAAATTAAAGACATCCTGGCATATTTAAAATTGCTGGCCAACCCCAGTGACAGTATCAGTCTGCGCCGCATCATTAATGTGCCCAGGCGGGGTGTGGGTGAAGCCACCATCCAGAAGGTGGAGGAATTCAGCAGGGAAACAGGCCTGCCTGTCTATGAGGCCCTCAAGGAATATGAAAATTTAGGTCTTACGGCCAAGATTGCCAGGGGCATTGCCGGTTTTGTCAATTTTATGGAGAGGATCTACCCGTTGGTAGGACAGGTATCCTTGACTCTGCTTACGGAAAAAATACTGGTAGAATCGGGTTATTGGCAGGAGCTTTTAGAAGACAATACAGTAGAAAGTCAGAGCCGCAGGGAAAACCTGAAGGAATTTCTCACAGTGACTCAGAATTATGAAAAAAATGCTGCTGAGCCGTCCCTGGGAGGATTCCTGGCCGAAGTCTCCCTGGTCAGTGATATCGATACCCTGGAAGACCAGAGCCAGGCTGTGGTGGTGATGACCATGCATACAGCCAAGGGTTTGGAGTTCCCCGTGGTTTTTATGGTAGGGATGGAGGAGGGGATTTTTCCCCACGCTCGCTCCCTTCTTAACGAAAGTGAACTGGAAGAAGAAAGGCGCCTGTGTTACGTGGCCTTAACCCGGGCCAAAGAAAAAATACACCTGATTTGTGCCCGGGAGCGGAACCTTTATGGCAATACAAGTAACAACCCGCCCTCCCGTTTTCTGGGGGAAATTCCAGCCCAGCTTTGGGAAGAATATCAAAGTAATCATAATTTCTTCCCCACTACCCGGGCTCCCGCACCCGTTTTCTCACCGGGGCCGGGGAGCTTAACTGAGTTCAACGTGGGCGATAAGGTAGAACACCGCAAATGGGGACAGGGTGTGGTAGTCAGTGTCAAGGGAGAAGGGGAAGAAGCGGAAATTAAAGTGGCTTTCCCTAACTTAGGCATCAAGAGCCTGATAGCGAAATACGCACCTATCTCTAAAGTCCGGTAAGCCGATTCAAAAGGCAGGGGGGAACGACATGGACCAAGCTGACATGTTGAAGGAAATGGAAAAACTGGTAGAACAGTTAAACCAGTATGCTTACGAGTATTATACCCTGGACAATCCCAGCATCAGTGACCAGGAATATGACCAGCTCTATGACCGTTTAAAGGCCATGGAAGAAGCCATGGGGGTGGTACTTCCAGGCTCGCCTACCCAGCGGGTGGGAGATGTGCTTCTTACTGAATTTAAAAAGCATACCCATAAAGCCAAATTGTGGAGTCTGGATAAGGCCCAGAATGAAGAGGAACTGAGGAACTGGGAAAAGAGGCTGGAAAAGCTCATTGAAGAATACAATGCTGCTTATGATGTTCCTCTCCCTCCCCTGTCCTATGTGGTTACCCTTAAGTTCGATGGATTAACCATCAATTTAACTTACGACGAGGGTGTCTTACAGCATGCCGCTACCAGAGGGACAGGGGAAGTAGGGGAAGAAATTCTTGCTCAAGTGAAAACTATCAAGTCCATACCTCTGACCATCAAGAGTAAAGCACTACTGGAAATTCGCGGTGAGGCCCTCATGACCAAAAAGGCCTTCGCTGAGTATAATGCCAAAGCTGATATCCCCTTGAAGAACCCCCGTAACGGGGCGGCCGGGGCCCTAAGAAATCTCAATATCCAGGAAACAGCTAAACGCAAGCTTATTGCCTGGTTTTATGATATTGGTTTCAGCCAGGGAGAGTCTTTCCGTAATTATGAAGAGATCCTGGCCTTCCTTAAGGAACAAAAGCTACCTGTTCATAAATACCACAAGACCTGCCGCAGTATAGATGAAGTGATCCGGGAAGTTAAGGAACTGGAAAAAATCCGGGATACTTTCGAATTTGAAATTGACGGGGCCGTAATTGTGGTGAATGACCTGGCCACACGGGAAATCATTGGACAAACAATCAAGTTCCCCAAATGGGCCATTGCCTACAAGTTTCCGGCCCAGGATGCCGTAACCACCCTGCTTGCGGTAGAATGGAATGTGGGCCGTACCGGGAAGGTAACCCCTACGGCTCTTTTGGAACCTGTGGATATTGGTGGCGTAACGGTGAAGCGGGCCACCCTTAATAATATGGATGACATCAAGCGGAAAGGCGTCAGAGTAGGATGCCAGGTCTTTGTGCGTCGCTCCAATGATGTGATCCCAGAAATAACCGGTGTAGTCGAAAAATCTTTATCCGGTACTGCAGAAATAAAAGCGCCGGAAGTTTGCCCGGCTTGTGGGGCTGATTTGATCCAGGATGGGGTCCATCTATTCTGTGAAAACTCCCTTTCCTGCAAACCCCAGCTGGTGAAAAGCATTGTGCATTTTGCCAGCCGGGAGGCCATGAATATTGAAGGATTCAGTGAAAAAACGGCGGAGCAGCTTTTTGAAAAGCTGGATATCCGGGAAATCTCCGATCTTTACCGTCTCACCAGGGAAGACCTTTTCACCCTGGAGAAATTTAAAGAGAAAAAGGTGCAAAACCTCCTGGATTCCATAGAGAAAAGTAAAGACTGCACTCTCGACTCCTTTATCTATGCCCTGGGGATCCCCAATGTAGGCAAAAAAACGGCGGGGGACCTGGCCCGCACTTTCCAATCCTTGGAGGCTGTGATGAAGGCTACACGGGAGGAATTGCTGGCCATCCCTGAGATTGGGGAAATTGTGGCTGACAGCATCCTGAAATTTTTCGATGATGATAAAATCAAGGCCAGCATAGAGAAACTCCTGGCCTCGGGCGTAAGGCCCCAATTCGTAAAAGGTCCCGAGATGGACAGCCCCTTCAAAGATAAAACAGTGGTAGTGACCGGAACCTTGCAGAATTTCACCCGTTCTGAAATTGAGAAACTTTTAAGCGATTTAGGGGCTAAAGTTTCCGGCAGTGTCAGCAAGAAGACGGATTACGTAATAGTAGGTGAAAACGCCGGGTCCAAACTGGATAAAGCCAGGGCTATTCTGGAGGCTGAGCCTCAGTCAACTCTCAAAATACTTTCGGAAGAAGAATTCCAGGAGTTGTTAAAATAAAGTATAATAAAGACAAACTGGAAACCTGTGTATAATCCTACAGGTTTCTTTTTAATTTCATTAGGAATAAATTAGTACGAAAATAACCGAAGATCCCCTTAGAGATTATAACAGTAACTACAAAAAGCTTCTTGTTATTGACGAGTTTCAGTATTTAGGCAAGGCCAACAGTACCTTCCCTTCCATCTTTCAGAGGGTATGGGATCAAATCTTGAAAGATTCAAATATTATGGTGATATTATGCGGTTCTTTAGTTCATATGATGGAAAGCCAAACCCTTGCTTATTCAAGTCCTTTATATGGAAGAAGAACAGGACAAATCAAGCTGAAGCAAATTTCTTTTTTACAATATGGAGAATTTTACGGCAATAAGAGTGAAGAAGAGTTAATACAATATTATGCCGTAACGGGTGGAGTGCCGAAGTATATTGAGGTTTTTCGGGATGTGGAAGATGTTTATGAGGGAATTCAGAAAAATATCTTAACACGACAAAGTTTTTTATATGAAGAACCAATCTTTCTTTTGGAGAAGGAAGTTTCAGAGATAGGCAGTTATTTTTCAATAATCAAGACCATCGCTCAGGGAAATCATAAACTGGGAAGCATTGCTGCAGCCTTGGGAGTATCCCAGACCAGCCTAACAAAATATTTGAATACAATGATAAATCTTGATCTAATTCAAAGGGAAGTACCTATAACCGAGAAAAACCCTGAAAAGAGCAAAAAAGGACTTTGCTTCATTAAAGATAATTTCCTTGAGTTCTGGTTTAAGTTTATCTACCCTTATAGAAATTATCTCGAGATGGATAATACAGAATATGTAATGGACAAAATTAAGCATAATTTTATCGACAACCATGTTAGTTTTGTCTACGAAAAAATATGTATGGAAAAATTATGGAAGTTGAATGACGAAAATTTCTTGAATTTTAAAATTTTAAAACTGGGCAAATGGTGGAGCGGAAGCGAAGAAATTGATTTCATAGGTTTAAATGAAGATAGTAAGGACATTGTATTTTGTGAATGTAAATATCACGATAAACCAGTGGATGCGGATGTATTCTATCATTTATTGCAAAAGGCAGAACAGGTAGACTGGTACAAAAAAGAAAGGAAAGAACATTATGTCCTCTTTAGTAAATCAGGCTTTACCCATAATTTATTATCTCTGGCTGATAAACGAAAGGATTTAATGCTGATTTGCGGGGTCAGGTGACACTTTTTTGTTCAAGGGCGGTTAAACGCACCTCATGATCATGCACTGTTTCCGTAAGACCTGCCGTGTGGCGGATGACCATATCCAGCTTGCGGTCAATCCTGGCCACATCTTGCTTTAAGACAGCCACATCTTGCTTTAAGACAGCTACATCTTGCTTTAAGACAGCCATATCTTGTTTCAAACCAGCCACATTTTCAGAAAGAATCTTCTGACCTTCCGCCAGAGCCTTAAACATATCCCTTACTTCTTCCAGGATTACTCCCACCTGATTTTCATTCATGAGCCAACCCTCCTTACTTTGAGACATCTTAATTATATCCTATGACAACTTCTTTCTCAAAAAGAAAAATCTCCATGCTATTAATTTATCTTGTTATTATTTGATGGGGAATTAGGGGCGATTAGTTGTAACTCCTCTGCCAAATTTGATATAATGCAAGGTATGGCAGAGAAGGATGAAGAAGGATGGTGAAGAGCATGAGGATTACCGTTAAAGATGTGGAACATGTGGCCTTGTTAGCCCGCCTGGAGTTAACGGAACAGGATAAGGAAAAATATACCCAGTCTTTAAATGCGATTCTTGAGTATATGGAGAAGTTGAATGAGATAGATACCAGTCATGTGGAGCCTACGGCCCATGTGCTGCCTCTGAAGAATGTGTTCCGGGAAGACAAGCTTCACCGTACCATGGATAAGGAACTGGTGCTGGCCAATGCTCCCGAAGAAGAAGACGGCTGTTTTAAAGTGCCGCGAATTGTGTGAGGCAAGGAGGGTTCCCCATGGATTTATATAAAAAGACGGCTCATGAACTGAGCAGCCTTTTACAAAAAAGAGAAGTCAGCAGTGAGGAACTGACCCGGTCAGTGCTGGAGCGTATCCATAAGGTAGAGGAAAAGGTTAAGGCTTTTATCACCATAACAGGAGAACAGGCCCTGGATCAGGCCCGGGAAATCGATGAAAAGAGGGCCCGGGGGGAAGATCTGTCGCCTTTGGCCGGTATACCCATGGCGTTAAAAGATAATATGTGCACAAAAGGGGTTACCACCACTTGTGCTTCCAAAATCCTGTATAACTTTATTCCTCCCTATAACGCCACCGTGACGGAAAAGCTGTTGGAAGCAGGAACCATACTTATAGGGAAGTGTAATATGGATGAGTTCGCCATGGGTTCTTCCAATGAGAATTCGGGCTTCTTCCTTACCCGTAACCCCCATGCTTTAGATGCTGTTCCGGGAGGTTCCAGCGGGGGGGCGGCAGCGGCCGTGGCCGCCGATGAAGCTGTCTTTTCCCTAGGTTCTGATACGGGAGGGTCTATTCGCCAGCCCGCAGCTTTCTGCGGTGTGGTGGGCCTCAAGCCTACCTACGGCTATGTTTCCCGATACGGGCTCATTGCCTATGCTTCCTCCCTGGACCAGATCGGGCCCTTAACGAAGGATATCACTGACTGTGCTTTAGTTCTTAATGTGATAGCTGGTCATGACCCCAAGGATTCCACCTCGGCACCGGTAGAGGTTCCCGATTTTACCCGGTACCTGGTGGATGATGTGAAGGGGCTTAAAATAGGGATTCCTAAAGAATATATGGGGGAAGGCATTGATCCTCGCATTGCCGCTTACCTGAATAAGGCCGTGGAAAAACTGGAGGAGCTTGGCGCAATGTGTGAGGAAGTCTCCTTACCCCATACGGAATATGCCTTGCCCGCCTATTACATCATCGCCTCGGCCGAAGCCAGTTCTAACCTGGCCCGTTATGACGGTGTGCGTTACGGCCTGCGTGTTGAGGCCGAGGATGTCATTTCCATGTTCTGCAAGACCCGGAGCCAGGGCTTTGGGGAAGAGGTAAAGCGTAGGATTATGCTGGGTACTTATGCCTTGAGTTCCGGTTATTATGATGCTTACTACCTGAAAGCCCTCAAGGTGCGTACCCTGATTAAAAGAGACTTTGACCAGGCCTTTCTTAAATATGACTGTCTCTTGACACCGACCAGTCCTACCACGGCCTTCAAATTCGGGGAGAAAGTCAATGATCCCCTGGCCATGTATTTATCTGATGTATGTACGATTCCTATTAACCTGGCGGGTGTACCCGGCTTATCACTACCTTTCGGTACGGTAGAAGGGCTGCCCGTGGGTATCCAGTTCATTGGCAAGCCCTTTGACGAGGGAACGCTCCTGCGCGTGGGCTATGCCCTGGAACAGAACACTGACCTGACGAAACCTAAAGCTCAACTGGAAGGGGGGATCTAGGTTGTCTATCCAGTATGAAGTTGTCATCGGTTTGGAAGTCCATGCCGAATTAAAGACGGATACAAAAATCTTTTGCTCCTGTCCCACAGAGTTTGGCGGGGAAGAGAACACCCATGTCTGTCCTGTATGTTTAGGTTTACCGGGTGTGCTCCCCGTTTTGAATAAAAAGGTGTTAGAATTTGCGGTACGGGCCGGCCTGGCTTTAAATTGTGAGATTGCCAGTTTTAGTAAATTTGACAGAAAAAATTATTTCTATCCCGACCTGCCCAAGGCCTACCAGATTTCCCAGTATGACCTGCCTATCTGCAAAAAGGGGCACCTGGAAATTGAGGTGAATGGCCGGAAAAAGACCATAGGCATTACCCGTGTCCATATGGAAGAAGATGCGGGCAAACTTGTCCACGGCGGGGCTACCATTGCCACTTCCCGCTATTCCCTGGTAGACTACAACCGCACCGGGGTACCGCTCATCGAGATTGTCTCCGAACCCGATATGCGCTCGGCGGAAGAAGCCCGGGCCTATATGGAAAAGCTGAAGGCCGTCCTGGAGTATACAGGTGTTTCTGATGTGCGCATGGAGCAGGGCTCCTTGCGTTGTGACGCCAACATCTCCCTCAGGCCCGTGGGTTCCAAAGAGTTCGGCACCAAAACAGAAATCAAAAACCTCAACTCTTTCCGGGCCTTGCAAAAGGCCATTGAATATGAAGTAGAAAGGCAAAAGGATATCCTGGAAGAAGGGGGCAAGATCATCCAGGAGACCCGTTCCTGGGACGAAAGCAAAGGAGTTACTGTATCCCTAAGGAGCAAAGAGGAGGCCCATGATTATCGTTATTTTCCTGACCCGGATCTGGTACCCATTGTCATAGACCCCCAATGGGTTCAGGAAATCAGGGATTCCCTGCCTGAACTTCCCGATGCCAAGAGGGAACGTCTCGTTCAGGAAATGGGGTTATCGGAATATGATGCCGGCATTATTACGGGTAGCCGGGCCCTGGCTGATTTCTTCGATCAGACAGTGGCGGAATATAATGAGCCGAAAATAGTGGTCAACTGGATTATGGGCGAATTCCTGCGTCTTTTAAATGCCAGCAACCTGGAGGTGGCCGATAGTAAAGTAAAACCCCACAGCCTGGCGGCGTTGTTAAAGGCTCAGGCCGAAGGGATCATCAGCGGTAAAATGGCCAAGACTATATTTGAAGAAATGTTTGAGACCGGTAAAGAGCCGGGAGCCATTATTAAAGAAAAAGGATTGGTCCAGATCTCTGACGAAGGTGCTCTGCTTGCTGTGGTAGAGAAGGTGATTGCCTCCCATCCTCAATCGGTGGAAGACTATAAGGCCGGTAAAGAAAAAGCCATCGGTTTCCTGGTGGGGCAGGTAATGAAGGAAACCAAAGGACAGGCCAATCCTGGGCTGGTGAATAAGCTCTTGAAAGAAAAGCTTGGCTAATTTACGTTATCCGATAACCGATTTCCGACTTTCGATTATTTTTACGATGTCCGAATGCCGACATCCGACATCCGAGTTAATTATTAATTTTAGGACGTAAGTTTTCTTACGTCTTGTTTTTTTAGCACACCATTGTATTTCTTGATATAATTTAGTTCATGAGTTACCTCTTAAGGAATATAGTTTTAACATCGGATATCGGATTTCGGAAAGTCAGATGTCGTTAAAAGAAGAAGAGGAGGTGGCAGGAATGGAAGAGGAGTTAAGATCGCAAAGCCCGGGATGGTCAGTACTTGAAGCTCTCTCCGTAATTATTATCGTGTTCGCCGCGGGTATTTTTATCCCCTTTAAGAAAATGGCCTGGTTTGAATTTTTAGCTGTTTTGGTTAGTTCAGATAATCCTTTGCTGGGCCAGGTCTTTTGGGGAGGGATTCTGCAAGGTGGTTTATTTATTGCTCTCATTGCCTACTTCCTGAGGGGAAGATATGATTTACCTTGGTCCCGGGTGGGGCTGGTTGCCGATGAGGAAAACCGCTGGTTTTGGACAGGGCTCAAACAGGGCGTAGTACTTTTTTTCCTTGTGGTCATCATTGGTGTCCTTATTACCGTGCTTTTTCCGATTCGAGTGGAACCCCAGCCCATTGCAGAAATTATCATGTCGGCCAGAAATTTACGGGAAATGCTGCTGCCCCTTTTTGTAGCTTCGGTAGTTGCCCCCATTAGTGAAGAATTGTATTTTCGAGGATTCCTTTATCCTGCGTTACGCAATTGGCTGGGGAGGATTCCCGCCCTTATCATTGCCAGTGCATTTTTCGGCCTGGTTCACTTTGACTTGATCCGTTTTATACCCATTACGTTGGGAGGAATCTGGTTAACCCTTCTTTATGAACGAACAGGCTCTTTATATACATCCATTACAGCCCATGCTGTGTGGAACACCCTTATGGTGCTGTTAATTTTCTGGGGAGCCAAGATAGGGGCATAGTAAAGAAGTCTCCGGTATTATGTTAATACCGGAGACTTCTTTACATAATAGAAGGTGTATTTTATGCTGACTGGTTCCTGGGATTGGCAAGACGTGGTGGTTGTCTTTATTTTTATGTATGATCCTCTAAACAAAACCCCGTCTTCTAACACCCTTGTAGGAAAAGATATACTTCCTGTAAAAAAGAAAAGGACCTGATTCATCAATGTAGAATTAAGAGGAGAATCCAAAATAGAGGAGTGAAAGATTGCGCTGGATAA
>CAZWTM010000026.1:26486-32772 GCA_964637385.1 uncultured Peptococcaceae bacterium | reverse complement strand
TGATTATGATGTGGAAAAAAATCTTCCTATTACCGGCCCAAAATCTGGTTACCACTATCCCTATAGTCCTTGTTCTGGGATTCATCATTGGTAACTTAGTTGATACCGGTTTCTTAAGCCAGTATATACTGGTCATGACCATCTTCATGATTTATCCGACAATGATCGGTATGCCACTGCGGGAAACTTTCTCCCGTGAACATGGTAAAGTTCTCCTTATTGCCCATATTTTAAATTTTATCATCATCCCCCTGCTGGCCTATAGTATAGGGTTAATCTTCCTGGGAGATAACCCCAGGTTTATCGCCGGTCTTGTACTGGCTTCTCTCCTTCCTACCAGCGGGATGACCATCTCCTGGACTGCTTTGTTTCAAGGGAATGTCTCCACCGCCATTAAATTAACAGTAACAGGATTGATCTTGGGTTCTTTATTAACACCATGGTATCTCTTTATTTTAGTGGACCAACTTGTACCCGTAGACCTCTGGGCAACTTTTAAAACCATAATTACCGTAGTGTTCCTCCCGCTTCTAGCCGGTAACCTTACTTATCGCTGGTTATTAAAACGACTAAGCAAGGAAGACTTTCAGAAAAAAATAAAGCCGCTCCTGCCTGCCTTTAGCGTCTGGGCCATGCTGGCAATCATCTTCGTAAGTATCAGTATGAAAGCGAAAATTATGATTGCCCACCCCCAGCTCCTTCTAACTTCTCTTTTAGCCCTTCTTATTTTCTATCATAGTAACTTCCTTATTAGCACTATCATCGCCCGCACTTTCTTTACGCCCAAAGATGGTGTTGCCCTTATCTATGGTACCGTAATGCGCAACCTCTCCCTGGCTCTGGGTTTAGCCGTCACCAATTTCGGTGCAGAATCGGCCCTTCTAGTCACCTTGGCCTTTATAATACAAGTACAGGGAGCGGCTTGGTTCGGAAGCTTATCTCGCCGCTATCAGTGGCTGGGGGCTTCATAAAGAACAAAAGACTCAATCCTGAATCCCGGTAATTTCATGGAAACAGAGGAGTGATTGTATAATTTGTACATTTTCATCTTAAAATAGGGGTATAAACCTTAAAGGAGATGAAAGCATGGACTACGAACGAGCTAAAGAGATTATGGAATCGCCTCATAATATACGCGTTTTATACCAGGGGAAACCCGTCTGGTTAGAAAGTCTTAATGCCAATGATGAAAGTGTCCGCATCAGCTCCGTCCACTTAGCAGGCGGGGAAAAAACCGTTTCCGTCCATGACCTGGTAGAAGATAAGGATTAACACCCTCAACAGAGGGTGTTTTTTATATCAATACTGTCTTTTAGAATAGGCAAAAAATGATATAATATTTTTATCGGTTTTTAAGAATATAGTGAAAGGATTGCTCCCCGTGGACCTACTGCTTTTCTTAATACTTATTGTTGTTGGTTACTACCTGGGAAAAAAACTGCATTTCCCCTTACCTTCTCTTCTAGGTCCCCTAGCCTTTTTGGCTGTTATCAACTTGCTAGGTCTAAAACTAACTCTCTGGCCCCATTTGAAATCGGTTTTCTCTATCATTTTAGGGACCTTTCTCGGCCTGCGTTTTACGATTCAGAGCAAGGAGATGGCGAAAATTGCCCTGCTCCTAAGCTTCTGGATGATTCTGACAGCCCTGGGATTAAGTCAATTGTTAGTGCTCCTGGGAATTGATCCACCTACAGCCATGTTTGCCTCCTCCCCCGGCGGTCTGGCAGAAATGGGCGTTACGGCCATATCTTTTGGCGCCAATCCCTTTCATGTTACTCTGCTCCAGACAGCCCGTCTCATTACCATCCTGTTCATGGTACCCCTGCTTGCGCAAAAATACCAGGCAAGCAAATGTGAAAACGGGGAATTGGAGACACCACCACAAAAAACAGACTGGGGCAATCCCGTAGAGTGGGTAAAATTAGCTGTGATTGCCTTTTCCGCTGCTATTGTCTCGCATTATGCCGGGGTCCCCGCCCCCGACCTTGTGGGGCCGCTGTTTGCCGTTTTTCTCTACACCCGTCTTTTTCCAGTGAGCGTTAGACCTGTTGAACACATTCAGCATTTTGGTATGATGGGTGTTGGCGGCCTTATTGGTCTTGGCGTCACCAGGGAAACACTGCTGGAGGTACCCGCTCTTTTAGGGCCGGCCCTGATTTTATCTTTTTTAACTCTGCTAAGCGGCCTTGCGCTTGCTTTCGTGTTAAAGCACTATGCCAAATGGGACCTTGTGACCTGTCTTCTGGCGGCTGCGCCGGCAGGTACCTTACCTATGACGCTGTTAGCCTGTGAGATTGGAGCCGATGTCTCTAAAGTAGCAGTAATGCAGATTATCAGGTTGTTTACCGTTGTGGCTATCTCTCCTTTTGTTTTCACTCTTTTCTTATAAGTCTTCGTCTTCCCTCTGAATACGTTTAATGAGCCGGTATATACCGGCCCTTTTTGTTTTAACTGAAAGTAATGTCCCTACAAGTATAGATACGGCTGGTTGTAAGCGTTAAAGAATACAGTATTTATAAAAAAACATAGTTGACGGTTCTTGTATTAATTGTATACAATAGTACTCACATACATGTATAGGATTATGATTGATATAGAACAGGAGGAATAAAAAATGCTGTACGCTTTCAACCGCAATGCCATTACCAGCTCACCAGTACCCAGCAAACTTTGCCGCCTGGCAGAAAAAAACAATATGATTAACCCTGAGTTATACCAGAAGTATGATGTCAAAAGGGGGTTGCGGAACAGTAATGGTACAGGAGTCCTGGTTGGCTTAACCGGAATTGGGGATGTCCATGGCTACCAAATGGAAAAGGGGATAAAAGTTCCCGTAGAGGGAAAACTTTTCTACAGGGGCATAGAGATCGGCGATCTTATTGCGGGTTTCCAAAAGGATAAGAGGTTTGGCTTTGAAGAGGTTTGTTATCTTTTGCTTTTTGGAGAGTTACCGGATAAAGATCAATTGGAACAATTCACTAACCTCCTTGGCCAAAATCGCAGGCTCCCCGATGGCTTTACCGAAGATATGATGCTCAAGGTTCCCAGTAAGGATATTATGAATAAACTGGCCAGGAGCGTTTTAGCTGCTTACTGCTATGACCATAATCCCGATGAAATAAGCGTGGAAAACGTGCTGAGGCAATCCATTGAACTGATCGCCCGTTTCCCCACCATGGTAGCTTACGCTTACCAGGCTAAGTCCAGATACTACGACAGCAAAAGCCTCTACATTCACAGTCCCCAGCCCCATTTGAGCACTGCAGAAAACCTCCTGCACATGATCAGGCCTACCAACGAATTCACCCGGCTTGAAGCTGAGCTTCTCGACCTGGCCCTTGTACTCCACGCCGAACATGGTGGAGGCAATAATTCAACCTTTACCATACGGGTAGTTACATCCAGCGACACAGACACATATTCCGCTGTAGCCGCTGCTATTGGTTCTTTGAAAGGGCCTAAACATGGAGGGGCAAATATTAAGGTACTGGAAATGATGGAAGACCTTAAGGCTAATGTCCGGGACTGGGAAGATGATAATGAGCTAAAAGCCTACCTGCATAAAATACTAAGTAAAAAAGCCAATGACAGATCAGGTTTGATTTATGGCATGGGGCATGCCGTTTATACCCTCTCCGATCCCAGGGCGGTCCAGCTTAAAAGTAAAGCGCTGGAACTGGCTAAAGAAAAAGGTCTGGAAAAGGAATTCAATCTTTATGCATCTATTGAAAGGTTGACCCCGGCTGTTTTAAAGGAGGCTGGTAAAAACGAAGGCAATGTATCGGCTAACGTAGATCTTTATTCGGGATTCGTTTACAGGGCTTTAAACATTCCTCAAGAACTATATACCCCTCTCTTTGCTGTGGCCAGGATAGCTGGCTGGTGTGCCCACAGGATCGAAGAAATAGTCAGCGGGGGTAAGATTATCAGACCGGCTTATAAGAACGTGCTTGAAGAAAAGAAATACGTGCCCCTGAACCAAAGAAACATGTTTAAATCCATTGAATCTTTGTAGAGTTGCCGTAAGAAACAGAAAGAAAGCACTCCATAATGGTTAAAAACCTCATGGAGTGCTTTTTCCATAATCCCTTTACACTAATTCTTCCTTATAAATATCCGTCAGCCCCAGGCGTTTAATCCTGGTTTGGACAGCTTCCACATCCGTAGTATAGAGTCCTTTTTCCTGCATGCGGTCGAAATACTTACCGCCGGCAAAGGTATAGCGGTTCTTGCGCCCTTCCGCTGTTTCCAGCATTTCATTGGCATAGGCTATTAAATCGCCCACGGCCGTAGAATGGGGCAGTTCCAGTAAAGGCATACCCAAATAGAGGCGTACACTGTTGTGCCCGGCCAGGCTGCCTGTGGCAATGGCTTCCGTATGGCCCACGAAAAGCCCTGCTTTTTCCCCTGCGCAGAGAAGATTTGCCAGTCCTTGTACTTTGAGGGCGTTATTACGGGGAGCCATGGAAAGATAGCGGATTGAGTTGCCTTTCCCCCCCGAATAGGGGTCGTCAAAACGGGCAAATTCCAAACCGGGTATCCTTCTCAATTTTTCAATGGGATAGTAAGAGGTCATGAGCTTAGCATAACCGGTATCCAATAAAACGATGTTTTCGGCAAATTCTTTGAGAGCATACTGCTGGCATACCTTCAGGTTCAATTTATCTATATTGACATCTTCCGGCGGCACGGGTAAGACGACTACACCGGTTTTATCCAGTGTTTCTATAATCTCTTTACTTAGAGATTCTTTTACCAGTTTGCAGGAACCGCTGTAGGCTCCGTAGGAAGCGTCCCCGCGCTCCCCCAGGCGGTCTTCAACTCCGGCCCGCTGGCTGATACTGACCCGAGGGCCGAAAGAAGGACATCTTAAGATACACATGGAACAACCGTTGCCATAGCGCAGACAGTTGCCCATGGGACCTGTAGAACCTGTGGTTTCAACGAACACATCACCGTCAACCCAGGTCTCGTCAGCCAACAGTACGCTTTTGATCCTGTTCCCCTCGCATTTTACATCAATGGCTCTCGCTTCAAAGCAGAGTTTAATCCCCTTTTCTTTTAGTAATCTTCGTACCATTGGCTCAATTTTCGTAACATCGTAGAGGGTCGCATGTTTATGACCGGGGAACTCGATATTTCTGTGCCTTGCCGCCTGATCGGTCAGATCGATTAATTCTTCCGCACCCATGGCTTTAATTTCTTCGGCTGCTGTAAACCGGCCGTTGTTGCGCATGATTCCTCCCACGTTGCCAAGACCCAGGAGTAAATCAGTCCTTTCCAGAAGGGTAACCTCTGCCCCGGCCTTTCTAGCCGTTATGGCCGCTGCACAGCCTGCCCAGCCCCCGCCGATGATGACTATTTTTGCCACTGGCTATTTCCTCCCTCCAAAAATTTCTACTGGACTTATCTGTGTTTTGCATGTTTTAATCCTGCTCCCGTCACTTAACCTGGTATGGCAGCTGCCGCACACACCTTCACCACAGCAAAATTTGGCATCATTGGAACAGGTGAAGTAGACATCGCTCTTCAGTTCTGCCAGTAACTCACCGATACCTTCATGCAGTTTTTCCGACCCCCCGCTGTAAATAAGATTAATTCCTTTTTCCACAATATACTGCCTGATCAATTCCCGGGTCTCCTGGGAAAGCCTTAAAGTTTTGCTGTTAAGGACCGGTTTATGAATGACCTGACAACCCAGCTCCTTAAAATATTCCTCTGTAAAATTAATGCCGGCCCGGCCCTCATCCAGGATAACATCGACACTGTTACCTGAAAGGACAAGTTTTCTGGCTACCGGCAGGGCGGGAGCCTGGGCGATCCCCCTGGTAACCAGCAATGCTTTTCCATGGTAGAGACCTTTTAAATATTTAAGTCCTAATAAACCATTCCAGTAGGGACCTCTAATGAGTAATTCCGTACCTAATTCTTGCAGACTCTTTGTTTTAACCCCCCTGATCTGGATGGCTATTTCAATAGTCCCTTCTTCTTCATTGGCTCGCATAACAGACATGGGAGTATCAAAGAAGGCAGGGTTTTTAACATCCCTCATGAAAACATAGGCACCTGGTTGATTCAATTCCCGGGCCAAAGTCTTGCTTACCTGGATTTTTAACAGCATGACCGCATCTCTTAGGACTTTTTTTTCAAGGATGGTGGATAAGGATGTCCCGCGACCTTCTTTCATGTGATTCCGGTTCCAAACATACTCCTGGTAAATACAAACACCCTTCCAGTTACGACAGTCACAAAAAGCCTTCCCCTGTAGCTGGGAACACATGAGACA
>CAZWTM010000026.1:0-26386 GCA_964637385.1 uncultured Peptococcaceae bacterium | reverse complement strand
CTATATATTTTGGCAAATCTAATAATGTGGTCAACCAAAAGTCAGGTTTTTCTTTTTCCAGCTGCCCTCGCTCAAAAATACTATATTCAACAACACCGCAGCGGACACCTGCACCATGGGCCGAACGGACGTCATAGGGACTGTCTCCAACCATAAGGACTTGGGACGGGTCCAGGGCTAAATATTCGAGGGCCTTTTGGACAGGTCCCGGATCAGGCTTATGCTTAGCTGTATCTTCAAAACCCACTAAGACATCGATATGCTCCAGGAGATTTAACAGGGCTAGACCTTTTTGCGCTGTATCCCGCATTTTCGAAGTAACCACTGCAATTAGTAATCCCTTGGACTTCAATAGTTGTAAAGCTTCCCGGACCCCAGGGAAACTTTTGGTCAAAGTGTCGTGCCGGGCTAGGTTATACTCCCGGTAGCATTTCACCAGCTGTGGTAACTGTTCTGCACTGCAATATCTGCCTAAAGTAACCATCAAGGGTTCACCAAAATACCCAATAATTTCCTCCCGGGAAACCTCCAGCCTCAGTTGACTTTTTAATGTATACTGATACGAACTTATGATCAACTCATTGGTATCTATCAAAGTTCCATCCAGATCAAACAAGATCCCTTTAACCATTTATTTCCTCCTCTTCATCGAGAAGATTAATTACAAAACAAGATTAAAGACGCCTGAGGCGTCTTTAATCTTGTTTACTAACTAAGTATCATTTTCGCTTCGGCTAAGGCCTTTCTTATTCTTTCCACTTCGGCTTCAGGTAAAGGTAAGAAGGGTTTCTTGGGTACCCCCACATCGATACCCACCATAGGCAGGGCGGCATGATAGAAGGGCACAGGGATACCTTCGCCTGTAACTGTCCGCAGCATGTTGGCCTTTTTCTGGAGCGCTACAGCCTTTGCAAAATTACCGGCTACGCACTCTTGATAAATCTCTTTAATAAAGCGGGGGAAAGCGTTAGACAGTCCGGAAACACAACCGTGGGCTCCACCTACAACGGCGGGAACCAGGTGGGTCTGGGAACCGATGAGGAACAGGAAGTCGGGCCTGGTTACTTTAGCCATATATTCATAGAACAAGGCAATATCAGCGCTGCTATCCTTAACACCCTGTAATCCTAAGTCGGCCAATTCAGCCAGTAAGTCGCCGGAAATGGAGAAATTACTGTATTTGGGGTTATTGTAAGCTATGACGGGAATTTTTACGGCATTGATCAGAGCTTTGTAGTGTTCAACAATTACACTCTTAATGTGCTTATAGTAGAAAGGTGTAACGGCGGCTACAGCATCGACTCCGTGGGCTTCAGCATGCTTAGCCAGCTCAAGAGTGCTGGCGGTGTCAGGACAGCCTACATGTAGGATTACAGGAACTTTCCCTCTGGCTACTTCCATGGTAACTTCGGCCACTCTTTTTCTTTGCTCCATGGTCATAAGGGGACCGGAACCGTAAGAACCACAGACAAACAGGCCGTCAACCTCTTTAATTAGATACTCAATATAAGCACGTAATTTAGCTTCATCTACCTCACCTTCGGGGGTAAAGGGTGTGATCACCGCGGGATAAATACCTGAAAATTTCTTAACATCCATGATAAACTCCTCCTCTTATATTTGTATTTTTATTTCATATTATAACATAATATATGAAATTTTATTACAGGAAGAACAAAAAAGAAGAAATCATTTAACCCTTTTGTCTATTCCTACCTTCTTGGTTTTCTCCAGACATTTAAGGGAAAGATCATACCTGCGTACAGCAACGGCGGCAAATAAAATGTCCACAACATGCAGTTGGGCGATGCGGGCCGCTCCCGTACGAAAGGCCTCATCCTCTGTGGAAGTAAATAGTTTAATATCCGCCAGCTCCGCGATAGGTGTCTTGGCATACTTGGTTATAGCCACAGTAGTGGCCCCTGCATCTTTGGCTAATTTCATCGCATAAAGAATGTCTGCAGTTTTGCCCAGAAGACTGATACCTACAGCCACATCACCTTTCTCCAGTAAAGCCGCAGAGTTGGCCTGCAGGTGCGGATCTACATAGGAAATGGCCGGAATACCGATACGGGCTAAGCGCAGGTGAGCGTCCTGAGCTACCAGACCGGAAAAACCTACGCCGTAAAATTCTACACGCCTGGCCTTACAAATAGCTGTTACTGCCTTTTCCACTTCCTGCAGGTCTAAGATATCACGGGTATCATTAATAGCCTGCAGATTGGAGTGAGCAATTTTCGCGGCAATGGTCTGTAAATCATCGGCAGCCTTAATTTGTTCCGGTATAAACTGGGTAGGAACTACTAAATCCTGGGCCAGAGACATTTTAAATTTCTGATATCCACCGTAGCCAATAGCCTGGCAAAAGCGGACAATAGTAGCCTCGCTTACTTCTGCTTTTGCGGCCAGTTCCGCCACAGAAAGATGGATAACATCCCGGGGATGCTGCAGGACATGATCCGCTACCCGCTGTTCAGCAGGCCGCAGGCTGGAATAAATTTCGCGAATCCGCACCAGGGAACCGCCTAACAGGGTATCATTTTTTTCTTCTCCGCCTTCCAGATAGAACATCTTTTACTCCTTTTCCTAACGATTTACATCTTGTTTGCCCTGAATAAATCTCTGGGCTTCCTCCAGGGTCGGCATGGCTTCCACATTGCCTTTTACTGTGACAGCTAAAGCGCCCACAGCATTGGCTAAGGTTAAGGATTCCTTTAAACTCCAGTTCTTAAGCTGCCCCGCCAGAAATCCAGCAGCAAAGGCGTCACCTGCGCCAAAAGGATCAACTACACGCTTAACAGGGAAACCTGGGGCCACTACTTTTTCCCCACCCTTAAAGCCTACTGCACCTTCAGGACCCAGCTTAATGACAACCGTATCTGCCCCGAAACTGGAGATTATCTTAAAGATCTCCTCATCATTAGTAGTATCAAACAAAATCTGGCATTCGTCAATGCCCGGCAAGACGATGTCTGCTAAAACCATCAGCCTCAACAAAGTCTTTTTAGCTTCATCTTTAGACCAGAGCTTCAAGCGCAGGTTGGGGTCAAAAGAAACCCTAACACCATTCTTCCTGGCTATTTCCATAGCCTTCTCCACAGTCTCACAACAAGACGGGCTCAAAGCCGGTGTTATCCCTGTTACATGCAGGTACTTGGCCTGTTTAATATAAGCTTCATCCAGATCTTCTACGGAGAGGAAACTTGCCGCCGAGCCTTTACGGTAATAAAAGTTTTTACTTTCTCCAACTTCGTTCTGCTGGCGGAAAAAAATTCCCGTAGGATTGTAGGGATCCATTTTAACCTGGGAAACATCCACTCCTTCGCCCCGGAAAAAATTTAGAATAAACTTACCAAATTCGTCATCACCCAGGCGGCTGATCCACCCAGCCGAATGTCCCAGGCGAACTACACCTACAGCCACGTTTGTTTCAGCACCGCCGCTGTGACGTTCATAAGTTGAAATATAGCGAAGGGGCCCGGTAGTTATACCATCAAAAACTGCCATGGTTTCGCCCAATGTTACTACTTCTGGCATCGTATCACCTCCTCATCCTGGTCTAGATTTCTTCTTCCACTTTTAATGACTTAGCCAATTTGTTTAGTTCATTTCTTACTTCCTCATTGAGAGGGATACCTGCTTTCAACCTTTCTACAGAACACTTATACTCAATTTCACCGGGCATAAAGATTTCCTCTACTCCCGGAGCCTTAGGTGAATCTTTTAGTTCGCTGATGAGCTGGTCCATACGCTTTTTGAAAAACTCTACAGGCATAAAATTATCTACTTTGAAAGCACCCAGAAAAATGCCTTCATTTAACTTAGAAGTAAAATCTTCAGTCATGGATGGAACATGACCACCAAAAAAGGCACCCGTTAAAACTCCTGCCAATATGTCTACCATAAGAGAAAGGCCATAACCTTTGGGACCACCTAAGGGCAGGACTGAACCATGTATGGCTTCATTTGGGTCCTCTGTGGGGTTCCCGTTTTTGTCCAGGGCCCATCCTAAAGGTATCTTTTCTCCTTTTTTCGCTGCCAGAAGGATTTTTCCTCTTGCCACAATACTGGTAGCCATATCAAGAACAACTGGCGGGAAATCACCGGCAGGAACCGCTACAGCAATGGGATTCGTGCCTAAAAGTGGCTTTATTCCTCCCCAGGGAGCCATATGGGCGGAAGCATTAGTTAAGCAAATTCCTATCATATCCTCCCGGACGGCCTGCAGAGCATAATATGCACCAATTCCAATGTGATTGGTGTTATTCACACCAACCAGGGCCTGGCCTTGCGCACGGGCCAGGGCTAAGGCCTCGTTCATGGCTTTAAAACCAATTACCTGGCCTAATCCGTTGTCTCCATCAATTAAAAGGCTGGTAGGAGTAGCTTTTATAACCCTGGGCCGGGGACAAGGATTAACTAAACCCAGCTGTATCCTTTTAATATATATGGGAAGCCTGGAAACACCATGAGAAGCAATGCCTCTCAAATCGGCACTAACAAGGTTATCGGCTACAATTTCAGCATCGGCTTCCGGAACATCTACCTGCCTTAAAAGTGTTATACAAAAACTTTTTAGTTTTTCAGAGCTCAGTTTGCTATCTGCCACTGTATCACATCCCAAAATGTTTTTTAATTTCCCCGGCTGCCATAGCGGCCATAGCCACTTGCGCAGCCTGAGTCATGGCGGCAATATGCGGTGTAAGAATTAAATTGTCTGGGATTTGCTGCTCCTTCAAATAATGGGGAGGTTCCACAGAAAATGTATCCAGAGCGGCTCCTGCAATTTCCTTATTTCTTATTAAATCCAAAACAGCATTTTCGTCTACGATACCACCTCTGGCGGTATTAATCAGGACTGCATTTTTTTTCATTAATGACAGCTTGTTCCTGTCCAATAGTCCTTTTGTTTCGGCAGTCAGCGGACAATGGACGGAAACCACATCACTTTGTAAAAGCAAATCAGCAAGGCCCACCTGGGAGACAAAGGGATGGGTAAGCTTTTTAAAGGGTTCGTAAACCACAATCTTCATACCGAATACATGGGCCATTTCCGCCACTTTGGTACCAATCCTGCCAAATCCTATTAAGCCCAAAGTTTGCCCGCGCAGTTCATCTCCCATAAGCAATTCCCTCTGCCAGAAGCCGGTAGTTACCAATTTGTGATGAGCTTCCATGATACGCCGTTTTAATACAAGCATCAGGGCTATGGTAAACTCGGCTACAGCATTGGAATTGGCATCATGGGTAGTAGTCAATTTAATACCTTTGCTTTCCAGATAAGGCAGGTCAAGATCATCCAACCCCACACCATGCCTGGCAATAATCTGTATCTTAGGTCCTAACTCCAGGAGCTTAGCAGGCAGCTTACCGATTTTATGAAGAATGGCATCCACCGTTGGTATTACTTGAGCCAGTTCCTCAAATGAAGGATTTTCCACTACCGTTACCCGGGCAAACTCTTTTAAGATGTCCAATCCCTCGTGGGAGATCTTTCCTGTAACCAGTACATGAATCATCTTTACCCCTCATTTAGGAGTTGGGGGGAATCCCCCCCAACCTTTCAATTTTATTTCTTGGCTAGGCCAGCTTCCTCGATGAGTTTAGTATAGCTTTCATATTCTTTGGCCAAATATTCCTTATATTTTGCACTATCCATATAGATAATGTTGGAAACCTGGTCTTTCATGTAATTGATGTACTTCTCGTTTTCCATGGCTTTTTTCAGGTGGTCATGGAGAACTTTAACTATTTCGGCAGGAGTACCTTTGGGAGCCAGGTATCCCCTTAAGGAAAGGATTACGACGTTATAACCCATTTCATTAAAAGTTGGGACATCGGGGAAGTCTTTAAGTCTTTCAGGTGTCATAGTCCCTAGCATCCTAAATTCTCCGGATTTGATTTGGGCAATAGCCTCATTAGGAGGGATAACAATGGCGTCAACATGGCCACCCAGGAGACTTACGGAAGCACTTGCACCACCGGTAGTGCTGGGCACAATATTAAACTGGACACCGGCTTCCTTTTCCAGCTTGATAACGCCTACATGCCACAAACCACCGGGAGTTCCTGTACCGACATTAAGTTTCTTAGGATTCTTTTTGGCATAATCCAATAATTCTTTAGCAGTTTTATAAGGAGAGTCAGCTTTGACCATCAAGGCAGGTGCATCGAAGTTCACGGCAATAATGGGTTCAAAATCTTGATAAGTCAACTGAGAGTTGCCAGTAGCCTTAATAGTGGAAATATTGGAGGTTGAAAGCACGATGTTATAGCCATCAGGTTTGGCGTTAGCCGTTTCCGTATAACCTATCGCCCCGGCACCACCCGTCTTATTGACACATATTATAGGCTGGCCGAAATCTTTTTCCATTATACCTGCCAGCATGCGGGCAACCTGGTCAGTTCCCCCTCCTGCTCCAAAGGGAATTACCATTGTTAACGGTTTTTCCGGATACTTACCTTTTTTACTTTGTTCCGTTTTGTTATTTGCATTACAACCTACTATAACCAGACTGAGCATCAATAAAGCCGAAATTAATACAACCCACATTTTTTTGACCCTTGGCTTATTCTTCATTCATTCTCCTCCTCAAAACTTAATTGTTTGCCAAAGTTTACTTGGTTTGCAAGACCTATTCCTCTGTCACCACCTCCTGTGATCTCGCCTGCCACCTTTTTTTCAGTTTTGGCCAGAGGAGCATAGCGATGGTGATTACCCAAAAGAAAGCAGCTATAGGTCTAAGGAAAAGTACTGAAACTTGTCCCTGGGCCATAATTAACGCATTACGCAGATTGGTTTCGGCCATGGGGCCAAGAACAATACCTAAAACCATGGGTGCCATTGGAACATCTAAATTATCTAAGCTATAGCCAATAATACCGAAGAGTATCATTACACCAATGTCAAAATAGTTGTTGGAGACAGCGTAAGATCCCACAATGCAGAGAAGCAGTATTAAGGGGATAAGTATGTTGTTAGGCAGACTAATGGCGCGGGCAAAAAGTCTGGCCCCGGCTAAGCCAACAATCAACATGAAAATGTTAGCTAATGCTGTACCCAGATAAACAGCGTAAATTATTTCCGGGTTATTCCTAAATAACATCGGACCTGGTTGGAGACTATGGATCATAAAAGCGCCAATTAAGATAGCCGTGATAGCATCCCCCGGGACACCCAGGGTTAAGAGCGGCATTAGGGCTCCACCCACAGTAGCATTATTGGCTGCTTCCGGTGCTGCTACCCCTTCCGGAATTCCTTCTCCGAATTTTTCGGGGTGCTGGGAAGTTTGCTTGGCATCATTATAAGCCGCAAAAGAGGCGATGGTCCCTCCTGCGCCCGGTAAAGCACCAATAAAGGTTCCGATGAGTGAGGAACGCACAATAACTTTGGATAATCTTTTTAGAAGACTGAAGCTGGGTACCACATTTTTTATTTCTTGCCTTACCTCTACGTGATTTTCTACATTCCGCAATTGCTGGAGAATTTCAGAAAGACCGAAAAGTCCTATCATTAAAGGAACAAAATTAAGGCCTGTCTGTAAATTCATTTCATTAAAGGTAAACCGCTGGATGCCGGTTATGGGGTCCATCCCTATTGCGGAAAGGAGAATACCTAAAGCTGCGGCAATAAGTCCTTTTAACAAGGACTTGCCAGAAACGTTGGCAATGATACTGAGTCCAAATATAGCCAGGGCAAAATATTCAGGTGCACTGAATTTTAAAGCAAAACGGGAAATAATTGGCGCTCCTAAAACCAGGAAAACTACACTAATCATCCCCCCCAGGAAGGAGGCAGTAGTGGAGATGCCAATGGCTTGTCCTGCCAAACCTTGTTTGACCATGGGGTAACCATCCCTGGCCGTCATGATAGCCGAGGGGGTACCCGGAATGTGTAAAAGGATAGCGGCTATAGAACCACCATATACACCCCCTACATATATACCTAGCAGGACCATAATGGCCTCAATAGCAGACATACCAAAGGTAAATGAAGTTAGTATAGCTACTGCCATTGTCGCGGTTAGTCCGGGAATGGATCCAATGGCTATACCGCCTACCACACCAGCCAGGAGAAGCAGCAGTATTTCAGGATTTATAACCATCTGTATGGCGCTAAGCACAGGGTCCATAAACGATCCTCCTTACAAAAATTTTAGTGGCAGCGGTACTTTTAGACTGACAATGAAAATATAGTAGATCGCCAACATAGCTGCGGCAGATATTCCTACAATTTTGAACCAATTATTAAGTTTGAATATTATCATTAGAACCCCTAAAAAAATAACTGTTCCCAACTCGTACCCTATCAAGGGCAAGAAATATCCATAAAGAGCCATGATGATAAGAACTAAACCAATGCGGATGATTCCTGAATCTTTTAAGGAAATAACTATTTTTTCCGTGCTGATCCGGTAAGATCTATAGATTAAAATGCCTGCAGATATCGTTAGAAACAAGGCCAAAAGTTTAGGGACAAATCCTGCATCAACTACTTGCAAGTCATTGGACAGTTCAGGAAATTTTGCGGTTTCATAAAAGGTAACAGCACTGACAATTAAAAGAATTAATGCCAACAAACGATCCTTGTTCATATTAAACCCCCTTTGCCGTAATATATTTTCATGAATATGCTGTTTTTGTGTAGCAATTTTTCATATTGGTAGTATTTCGCTATTATTTTAAAAATTCCTCCCTTAAATATAAGATTTTTTTAATAAAAAAATAATAATTACTTAAAAATTGTGCTCATATTATGAAAAAATAGGTTTACTCCATAAAAAACGGCCTCCTTAGCCCGAGGACTAAGAAAGCCGTCTGCATAAATTCAATTCAGTTTTAGCACCAAAAATCACTAATCCAGCTGAAAATCTTTAGTATAAAAGCTACAATCCCCGCACCTATCATAGGGCCAACAGGAAGGCCGTGAAAAAATGCTACTCCAATGAGACTTCCTACAACAATACCAGTACTCATTTCTGGGTTTACAGAAAGCAGGGATACACCGGAAGCGGCAAGGACAGCTACAGAAATTCCCGCAAGAATAACGATAAGGCCTATGGGAGTTACCATAATATGAAAGATTTCTTTCACCCCAATTTTCCCAACAGCAATGGGAATCAGTACCCAGATAGACAGAAGAATAATACCCCCGGTAAGGGTATACTTTTCAAGCAGAGGAAAGAACTTGTCCACCCTTAGAAGGGTGATAAAAATTACAAAGGTTGTGGCGATAGCCACGCTATAATTTTTACCGAGGATAGATAATAAAAGAATTATTGTAAGTAAGAATTCAGGGGACAATTCAGTCTCACCTCCTTAACCTCACCCCTCTTATATTCTTTATATTTCGATCATTCCCTGGTGTAATAGACAATACCCAGGGTGCCGGGACCGGCGTGGATGCCGATGACAGGGCCGATGGGATGAGTGGGTACTTTAATGCCCAAGCCAGCCTCCAGCTCGGCAGCGATTTCCCGTACCTGATCCTCACAATTGATATGGTGCACCGTAACCTCACCGATGCCTCTTTGTTTGACATCTTCCCAGAAAAGCTCCAGGATCCTTTTCCAAGCTTTCTCCATAGTCCGGACTTTATCTAAGACAGTTACCCTGCCGTCAACTAAGGTTAAGATAGGCTTAATCTGCAAAAGTGTGCCAATGAGGGCAGAAGCCTCCCCAATCCGGCCCCCCTTGCGCAGGTATTCCAGAGTTTTGGGCACAAAGAGGAGGCGGCTTTTTTTGTTTACTTCCCGGGCCGCGTCAGCTGCCTCCTGTAAGCATGCCCCTCCGGCTGCTGCCCGGGCGGCAGCCAGCACGGCATATCCCATCTGCATCGTAGTAACTTTTGAATCAATGATTTCGATAACCGCTTCCGGGTATTCGTCCAGAACCATAGTCTTTGCGGTAAGGGCAGCGTTATATGTTCCGCTGAGAACAGAGGAAATAAAGATACCTACCACATCATGCCCTTCTCCCACTATACGACGGAAAGCCTCCTTTAGGTTATGGGGCGAAGGCTGGGAAGAAGTGGGCACTTTTTCACTTTTATCCATCATCTCATAAAACTCTTCATTAGATATTTCATTTTCAGGAAAGGATATCAGAAAAATTAACCGTTAAAGGAACCACCGTTATATCATACTTTTCCAGCAGCTCCTTTTTTAAGTAGGCTGTACTATCTGTAACAATCCTTACACCCACGGTTTTACCCCCCCCCGTCTGACTAATCTCAAATTACATCTATCTTACCGCTTAATTAACTTTTTGTCATCTTACCGGAAATTTTCCTTAACCATGAAATCACCTAGCTTCGAGAACACAGGTTCGATAAATATTTTTAATGCAAGGGTTGTTGATATTTAATATGTAAATTAGTAAGAATCTACTTAACTTTGTCGAAGTACTTATGTAAAGATAGAGAGTGTACCGGTTTGTTCTTTTTTGAACAAACTTACCATGCACTATATTTTATTTATTTTGAAGAGGAGGTATATACCTTGTTACTGCTGGCCTTTATTTACCTATCACTGTTTTCTTTCATCGGTATCTCCTTGTATAGAGCCCTCCAGTTCGCAAGTCTCCCCATGCACAGCCGTCTGGAACTCTACCCTGTCCCTAAAGAAAAAGGAAGAGGGAAGTACGGCGGTTCCTACTATGAGGAAATGAACTGGTGGACAAAAAAGCGTGAAATCTCCCTGGTAGGGGAACTGAAAGAGATGTTGGAAGAAATGCTTTTTATAAAAAGACTCTTTGAAAACCAGCGTCCCTTCTGGTGGATTTCCTACGCCCTTCATCTAGGCATTTATTTCCTGGGCCTGTGGACAGTACTGCTTTTTCTAGGGGCCATAACCGAAATTGCCGGATTACCTGTGGTTACGCCAAAGGGCGTTAATCCCCACTGGTGGACTATGCTCCTTTTTTACGGAACGATCCTGGCAGGCGGTGTCGGGGCAACCCTGGCCACCTTCGGCTCCGGGGCCTTATTCTTAAGAAGGCTTTTTGATCATACGTTAAAGAAATACACCACCCCCCAGGAATATTTTAATTTACTTTTTATCTTTGCCGTGCTGGTAACCGGATTGATGGTATGGTCTGCTGATTTAGGCTTCAATTACGGCAGGGCCATTTTTAAAGGGCTGCTAACTTTTACCCCTATTGAGGCTGACGGCCTCTTAACACTGCACATCTTCCTTTTAGGTCTCCTTTTAATCTACATTCCCCAAAGCAAAATGGGTCATTACGTAGCCAAATATTTTACTTACCATAAGATCCTCTGGGATAATGACCCTAACTTACCGGGAAGCGAAGTGGAAAAGAAAGTGAAAGAGGCTTTAAGCTACAAACCCAAAAAGACCTGGTCTGCTCCTCATTACCAGCAAGGTCAGAGCAAATCTCAGGGAATGTAAGACTAAGGAAGAGGAGGAGTGAACGTTATGATCAAGCACAAGGATTTACGGCCTAAAGATTTGGGGAAACATCCTGATGGGCAGTTAACGAAAATAGAGGAATTAATGGAATTACCTCACCCCTATCATAAACCCGGTATGGAGCCGGCTTTCAGTGAACCTAAAGATGCCTGGAAAGAGAAGTACTGTGCATCCTTAGACGGTTTTATCGGCCTCGATACCCTGACCAGACCCAAGACAGAAGAAGAAGAGGAAGAACTGGTGCATAAATTTTTAAGCGGCCTGGAGAAGATTTTCTCCGATGAAACCAACCGTAACTTCCTCCAGCCTTTCCTCTTATCCTTTGAATACTGTGCCAAGTGCAATACCTGCTCTGAAGCGTGCCATGTTTTTCAAGCCAGCGGCCGCCATGAACTTTACAGGCCTATTTTCCGTTCGGAAATCTTGCGGAAAATTGCCAAACGGTACTTTACCAACAGCGGCAAGCTTTTTGGCAGCCTGGTAGGCGCCGATCTGGAAGTAGACTGGGAAACTATTGCCCGCTTAGGAGAACTTGCTTACCGCTGCAACCTTTGCCGCCGCTGTGCCCAGACCTGTCCTCTAGGTCTGGATAACGGCATGTTAACCAGGGAAATCCGCAAGATTTTCAGCCAGGAGATGGGGATTGCCCCTATTCCCCTCCATGAGAAAGGGACCATGCTGCAGTTAAAAACCGGTTCATCTACTGGCATTACCAAACCGGCTTTCCTGGACATCATTGAATTCCTGGAAGAAGATATTGAAGAAAAGACCGGGAAGAAAATTAAAATTCCCATTGATAAAAAAGGCGCCGATATCCTCTTAACCCATAACGCCGGCGAATACGTGGCCTGGCCGGAAAACCCGGCGGCCTTCGCCATTATCTTTGAGGAAGCCGGGCTGGACTGGACCCTGAGCAGTGATCTGATAGGCTATGACAATGTGAATTACGGCATCTGGTATGATGATGCCCAGGCCAGGAAAGTAGCCCTAGCCCAGTTTAAAGCTGCCAAAGATCTAGGCGTCAAGAGAATTGTTATCGGTGAGTGCGGCCATGCCCATAAGGCTGCTGCCGTTAGTGCCGACAGGATGACCTACGGTGCAGACAAAATTCCCGTGGAAAGCTGCCTGCCCATTCTCCTCGATATTGTTAAAAACAAGCGCATTAAACTGGATCCCAGTAAGAACAATTTTCCCGTAACACTCCATGACCCCTGTAACGTGGTCAGACAAATGGGTGTTGTACAACCGCAAAGAGAAGTCCTCAAATTAATCTGTCCCCAGTTCAGGGAAATGACCCCTCACGGTGTCCACAATTACTGCTGCGGCGGCGGCAGCGGCTTTGCCATCATGCAGTCCATGAATTTCCCCGAGTTCCGCAACAAAGTCAGCGCCCGCATGAAGTTTAAGCAGATTCTTGACGCCTTCCAGGATACCATTGAGGATCCAAGCATTCCCAAGTATGTCTGTGCCCCCTGTTCCAACTGTAAAGGCACCATCCGTGACATGCTGGAGTTTTACAAAGCTACCGCCAAATTCAATGTCCATTACGGCGGTTTGGTGGAATTGATGGTCAATGCCATGGTGGATTTAGAGAAGCCCTTCCTGGAGTTTCTCTTAGAAGAGTAAGGAAAAAGAGAAGGACCCTTGGCCATTTGGCAGGGTCCATCTCTTTTGTTTAATGCCTCATATGTTATACTATAGTTATAAACAAGGTTGTGGAGGGACAAAAACAATGAGTAAGATGGCTCTTCAAAAAGACAACCACTACACATATGCCGACTACTTAAATGGGCCGGAAGATGAACGGTGGGAAATTATAGACGGCAGAGCTTATGCTATGGTTCCTCCCTCGCCCACCCATCAGGCAGTGTTGAGACAGCTGACTTTAAAAATAGGTAACTACCTGGAAGATAAAACGTGCGAGTTATATTTTGCTCCCTTTGCCGTCCGCTTTCCCGAAAAAAATGAACGTGACGAAGACGTTACAACGGTTGTGGAACCTGACCTTTTAGTAATATGTGATAATTCAAAAATTGATGAGAAAGGTTTAAAAGGGGCTCCAGATTTTATTATTGAAATACTTTCACCTTCCACCGCCAGTTATGACATGATACAAAAACGCAGGCTGTATGAACGCCACGGCGTTCGTGAATATTGGCTGGTAGACCCTACGAATCGAACTGTCATGGTATATACCCTGAAAGAGAAGAACAAATATGGTGAACCGGAAATTTATGGGTCAGAAGATGAGATTAAAGTTCATCTTTTCGACGACTTGGTGCTTAACATGAAAGATGTTTTCGGACCTGCTAGAAAGGAGCCTTGATGGCTCCTTTCTTTGTACACATATTGTTTATTGGGACATCGGTAGTCGAAAGCGGCATAGCCGCGTTTATCTCTCTTCTCTGAAGTAGGGCAGACCCAGGGACTTAGGCGGCGCATTATCCCGGGATTTTTTCATGGATACTGCCACCAGAACAATGATGGTCACGAGATAAGGAAGCATATCAATGAGATACTGGGAAATATGGAAGCTGGAACCCTGGATTCGAAAGCCGATAATATCCAGTCCGCCAAAAAGATAGGACCCGAGGATGGCTTTATAAGGATTCCAGGAAGCAAAAATAACCAGGGCTACGGCAATCCAGCCCCGGCCTGCGGTAACGTAATCCTGCCAGGCAGGAACATAGACCAGGGAAAGATAGGCTCCGCCCAGACCGCAGAGGGCACCGCCCAGGAGGACATGAACATATTTGTATAAAGTAATGTTAATACTGGCGGCATCGGCAGCGCCGGGATTTTCACCTACGGCCCGCAAGTTGAGGCCTATACGTGTCCTGTATAAATAGATGCCCATCAGGATTGCGGTAAGATAACCCAGGTATACAAAAGGATCCTGGTGAAAGAAAATGGGCCCGATAACGGGTATATCCCCTAAACCCGGCACAGCATAGGGCTTAAAAAAGGCTTTAATAGAATCTGGGGCAATTTCTCCCACCAATTTTTTGCCCATAAAACCGGAAAAGCCGGTGCCAAAAATGGTTAACGACAATCCAGAAACAACCTGGTTAGCTCTCAGAGTAATGGTGAGCAGGGCAAAAATCAAAGCCCCCGCCGCCCCGGCCAGCATGGCCGCCCCCATGGCCAGGAGGGAATTGGCGGTAGAAAGGCCTACCTGAAACCCCATGACGGCTCCCATCAGCATCATACCTTCCACACCCAGGTTCAGATTGCCCGCCTTTTCCGTAAGAATCTCTCCTAAAGTGGCAAAAAGCAAGGGGGTACCCGCCACTACTGCTGCGGCAAGAAAGGATATCACTGTATCCATCAGGCGCCAACCTCCTTTCCGGCAGTCCTGGTGAAGGGGTTTTTGAAGACAATTTTATAGCGTACAAAAAACTCGCTGCCCAGGACAAAAAAGAGAATCATGCCCTGGAGAAGCTGAGCGGCAGCCTGGGGGATGCCAAAGGCTGTCTGGATAAAGGAACCTCCCTGGAGAAGGGCGGCAAACAAGACGGAGACCAGGAGAATGACCGGAGCCTTTAAGAAAGCAAGCCAGGTGGTAATGATGGCCGTATACCCCACACCCCCTGAAACTTCTACCGATAAGGTATTGCTGACGGCAGAGGCCTGGATCATCCCGGTGAGGCCGCAGAGTCCCCCGCTTAAGAGGATCGCAATGATAATGGTCTTTTTAATATTGATCCCCGCATAACGGGCGGTATTTTCACTTTCCCCTAAAACGGCGATCTCATAGCCTTTCTTGGTATGGTTCATAAAAATGTAAACAAGAACAATTAAAATTAAAGCAATGATCCAGCCCATATGAACCCCCAGCACTTTAGGCAGGATGCCATTATCCGAGAAGTTTGGTATTTTGGGAAAGCCCAGGGCCTTAGGGTCTTTCCAGGGTCCATACTGCAGGTAGGTAATCCATTTGAGCGCGATATAATTCATCATCAAGGTAATAATGGTCTCGTTGGTACCCCACTGGGCCTTCAAAAAGGCAGGGATAAGGGCCCACAACCCCCCGCCGATGATACCGGCCAGGGCCATTAAGGTTAATAAGACCGGCTGGGAAAGCTCAGGGTTTTTCAGCGCTACAAAACTGGCAAAGAAAGCACCCATGGCAATCTGACCTTCGCCCCCGATATTCCAGAACTGCATCCGAAAGGCAATGGCAATACCCAGGGAGGTTATGATTAAGGGAACGGCCTTAATGACCGTTTCTCTGACACGGTAAGCCGTACCAAAGGCACCCTTGAGCATGGCTTTATATACCAGAAGAGGCTCCAGATTTAGAGCCAGGATAAGCAGGCTTGAGGTTAAAAGGGCCAGGATGATAGCCGCGAGCCTGATGGTAAGGCTTTCCAGCTTGGTGACTTCGCTTCTTTTGATCATTCTAAACAACTTCGGCACCCTCCAGTTTCCCGTTTCTTTCTCCCAACATCAATAACCCGAGTCTTTCCTTAGTGGCCTTGGCGGCATCCAGTATACCGGTGATTTCTCCCCGGGACAAAACCATAATCCGATCACAGAGTTCCAAAAGCACGTCCAAATCTTCACCAATGAATAAAATGGCTACTCCTTTTTTCTTTTCCTCGTTGAGCAAATCATAGATAGTATGGCTGGCGTTAATATCCAAACCCCGAACTGGATATGCGGTAATCAAAAGGGTAGGATTGGAATCCAGTTCCCGGCCTAATAAGACTTTTTGAATATTGCCCCCTGATAATTGTCTAATGGGATGATCGATACCCGGGGTTTGAATATCCAGTTTTTTGATAATTTCTTTGGCCTTTTCCACCGCGGGTTTTCTGTCAATAAAGATACCTTTTTGGTTCTGGTACTGCTTCAAGATAAGATTATCCACCATGTCCATAGAGGCCACCAGTCCCATGCCCAGACGGTCTTCGGGAATAAAACTCATGCTGATCCCTTTGGTAATTATCTCCCGGGGTGTCTTACCCACCAGGTTATCCCCCTCAAAGAGTATCTCCCCGCTTTTCACAGGGTAAAGCCCGGCTATGGCTTCACAGAGTTCCCGCTGGCCGCTGCCGGCAATGCCGGCCACACCCAGTATTTCCCCGGCGAAAAGGTCAAAATTAAGTCCCCTTAAGACCTCCACGCCTTCTTCGTTAAGAACTCTCAGGTCTTTAACCTCCAGGACCTTCCTGCCTTTTTCCGTCTCAAGCCTTTTGATCCTTAAGTCCACGGGACGGCCCACCATTAACTCCGTTAATTCTTGAGCGCTGGTGGCCCCTTTCTCAACGGTTTTTACCGTCTCCCCTTTACGCAGAACCGTTATTCTGTCGGCTATGGCCATGACTTCATTTAATTTATGGGTAATAAAGATGACGGCACAGCCCTCATCTTTCATTTTTCGCATGATGGCAAACAACTTTTCTGTTTCCTGGGGTGTTAAGACAGCTGTAGGTTCGTCCAGGATAAGAATATTGGCACCCCGATAGAGAACTTTAAGAATTTCCAGGGTCTGTTTTTCTCCCACAGACATCTCGTAAACTTTTTTCTCGGGATCTATCTCCAGTTCATACTTGGCTGCCAGTTCTTTAATCCTGGCCGTAAGACCCTTCTCATTTAAAAAGAGGCCTATCCTCTGGCCTAAAATAATATTTTCCTTAGCCGTGAAAACTTCCACCAGTTTAAAGTGCTGGTGAATCATGCCGATACCGGCAGCGATAGAGTCCCGGGGAGAAGAAAATCTCACTTCTTTGCCACGAATAAAAATAGAACCGCTGTCGGGGGTATAAATCCCCGACAGCATGTTGACAAGGGTGCTTTTACCGGCGCCGTTCTCGCCCAGGAGTGCGTGAATTTCGCCGAATTTCACCTCTAAGTTCACATTATTATTGGCCACGACTCTACCGAAGGTTTTGGTAATCCCTTCCATAGATATATAGGACATCTTTACATTCCTCGCCTGTCTATTTTACTTTACCTTTAACACCTTCAACAAACCAGTCAAAAGAGAGCATTTCCTGGTCAGTCATGGTTTTTCCGGCAGGAACTTTTACGGCTCCGCTCTGATCCTTAATAGGACCTGCAAATACATGAAGTTTGCCGGAGAGAATATCAGCTTTAGCCTTTTCTACAGCTTCTTTAGCACCTTTGGGGGCGTTGTCTGTAAGGGGTGCCAGGTCAACAATACCATCTTTCATGCCTTCCCAGTAGCTGGTAGGCTTCCAGGTGCCGTCCATGATGGCTTTGACCTGAGCCACATAGTAGGGCCCCCAGTTCCAGACGGGAGCAGTCATATAAGCCTTAGGCGCTTTGTCTTTCATATCTGTGTTGTAACCGATAGACCACTTGCCTGCTTCTTCAGCAGCCTGCTGGGGACCTGCTGTATCCTGGTGCTGAGCTATAACGTCAGCGCCTTCAGCTAAAAGGGCTTTGGCGGCTTCTTTTTCTTTAGCGGGGTCATACCAGGTATTGGTCCATTTTACACTTACTACAGCCTCGGGATTAACGGAGCGGACACCCAGGGTAAAGGCGTTAATGCCCCTCACAACCTCGGGAATATTAAAAGCGGCTACATAACCAATGTGATTGGTTTTTGTCTTCATGCCGGCAACGATGCCGGAAAGGTATCTGGCCTCATACATTCTGCCGAAATAGTTGCCCATGTTTTCTGTCATTTTGTAGCCGGAGCAGTGTAAAAACTTAACGTTGGGATGATTCTTAGAGACTTTTTCCATGTAGTCCATAAAACCAAAGCTGGTGCCGATAATCACATTGGCGCCCTGGTCGATCATATCATTAATAACTTTCTCTACTTCAGGTCCTTCAGGCACGGATTCTTTGTAAATAGTCTTTACTTTTAATTTTTCTTCCAGATATTTTCTGCCTTCGTTATGGGCATATGTCCAGCCGCCGTCACCAATAGGTCCTACGTAGATAAAACCCACTTTGATTTCGGGTTTCTTTTCAGGTGCCGGAGCCGGAGCAGGAGCCGGTGCAGGCGCCGGCTTGCTTTGGCCGCAGCCGGTGAGTACTACCGCCATAATCATGACGATAACCAAGAGTAAACTAAGTGTCTTTTTCATGCTTTCTCCTCCTCAATATTTTTTAATATTTCAACCGGTAAGCCTATGTACCTACCGAGAATACCCTACCGATGGGGAATGCCTATTCTCTTTCCTCAAGCAAAGACTATTCCCTCACTGCTCATAGATTCGATAATGACCAGAGATTCCAGCCGGATGCCCTGTTTTTCCACTACCTCACGGCCCTTTTGAAAACCTTTTTCAATAACAATACCTACACCCGCTACCTGGGCTCCCGCTTGCTGTACAATATGGATTAAACCGGCCATCGCTTTACCGTTGGCCAGGAAATCATCAATAATGAGAATTTTGTCCGTGGGATGAAGGAATTCCCTAGCCACCCTAATCTTGTACAGCTTGTCCCTGGTATAGGAATAAACCTCGCTCTGGTAAGTTTCCTGGTCCATATTACTGGATTCATATTTCTTGGCAAAGAGAACGGGCACTTTAAAATACTGGGCAGTAATACAGGCAATGCCAATACCTGAAGCTTCCAGCGTGAGGATCTTGCTTACTTCTACATCTTGAAAGCGCGCCTTAAACTCTTTCCCTATTTCATTAAAGAGGGCTACATCCATCTGGTGGTTGAGAAAACTGTCTACTTTAAGGATACGGCCGTCTATGATTTTGCCGCACTCTAAGATTTTCCTTTTTAACAACTCCATTGTTGGCTTTCCTTTCTACGAATAAATGAAAAACTCCCGGGATTGTAATTACCAATCCGGGAGTTTATAAGTCAGACTTGCCTCTTAACAAGCAGTACTTACCATAAGGTACAGCAAACCCACGTATAAACAACCCGTAGTCAGGCAATTTACGGTCGCCTGGTAGAAACATTTAGACCATATTACTAAACGTATACAGGTTTCTACGAACTATATTTGTTTTTTGGAAGTCTAATGTTCGTCTATTTACTATAATCTTATCTCAGCTTTCGGAAAAAATCAAGCTTATCTTACTTAATTGGCAATCACTTAGCAGACGTTTTCGGCAAACTGGTTCACATTGACTCCATCATACCCAAACCGCGGAATCGGTGACGCGGCAGTGTCATAGCATAATCAATCTCGCGCAAGATTTTCTCTTTTTCCTGGGGCAGCTCTCCGCTGACGTCCCAGAAATTCAAGTAATGGTCGCTGGCCAGAAAGCTTTCAACATTTAGATTTTCTACCAGTAATCTGATTTCCTTTAGGGCATCATGGGGTTCCAGCAGCTTTAACTCCCCGGCACAGTACTTTTCGGCCAGGATAGAACCCTGAGTGGGGACAAATGTTCGCAGCCTGATAAAATCCGGGTTGATGGCATTAAGCACCCGGGCGCTCTCCAGGGCGTGCTCCTTAGTCCATTTATACCCACCCAGACCTACCATGATGTACTCACTTAATTCGATCCCGGCCTGGCGGACTTTTAACCCCGCCCTGATTTGCTGCTCTGCCGATGTCCCTTTTTTTATTTCCTCCAGCAGGGGATCATAACCGGTTTCCATTCCCGTATGAATGCGGGTTAATCCCGCCTCCCGCAAAGTCCTCATTTCAGCTTCAGTCTTTTTGTCGATATACTGGGATGAGCCGTAGGTGGTAACCCGCTCCAGGCGGGGGAAAACCTTATAGGCATAGGCAATTATTTCTGCCAGCTGGTCCGTTTTCATCAGGATAGAGTTACCATCGGCCAAGAAGAGGGACCTTACTCCCTCCCCATAGTACTTTTTCCCTTCGTCTATATCCTCTTTTAATTCTTGAACGCTTCTGATCCTGAACCTTTTTTCCCTGTATAAATTGCAGAAGGTGCATTTGTTATGAGGACAGCCGATGGTGGCCTGCAAAATAAAACTATACGCTTCACTGGGCGGCCGGTAGACCATACCTTCGTATCTCATGGCTTATCTCCCCCTTTTTAAAACTTTTGTAGTTCTATCCTAACTTATCATATTACAGGATGGCAATACTTACAAAGGTAGCCATAACACCCTACCCTGTTTATAGACTCAAACGCCGCCGCATCTGGTGTAAAACAAGGAAAAATAGAGGCATAGTAGTGCAAACCTGCTGGTATGGCCATCAGAACAATCCAGAACAAAGAACCATGATTGACCTGGTTACCCAATAAAATATAGGCGGAAAGGAAAGATAGAGCAAAGGACAACCCCACAGCAAAAAAACCTTTTCCCAGGAAATATTCCCTGATGCTTAAAGGCATAACGGCATAGGCTCTTAAAACCCGGCTCTCCTTATCTTCTATGATGGTAAAGCTGACCACAAATCCCGCAGTCAACACCATACCCAGGACAATAAAGGCGGCCAAATAGGCACGGGCAGGAGAGACACGAACACCCAGGTTCTCTATATTAATATCAACCAGAGGTTTACCGTGGACCAGATAATCTAGCAACCCCTGTAGTCATTGCATTGATCAAGCTGATTGTCAAAGTAATATACGTTTTTCTATTTAAAACATTTAGGGGAATATTATCCCAAAACGCCTAGCGCGCGAATACATTCCCCGCCGGTGGTTACTGCGGACCCGCAAATTAATTTTGCGTATTGCCATTATCACTGATTCTTTTTGTTAAATTCTTTATTTAAGCACATTTTAGACTATACTATAATTAGATTTATTGGTTTTCCACACCTCATAAAATATAGCAAAGTAACGAGGATGGTTATTTTGATTAAAAAAATCGCTACAATATTACCCGGTACTCTTTTACCGCAGGTAAAACTTAATTTACCTGAGGAAGTGTTGTTTTTTGAAGCTTCTCTTGAAAAAGCTGCTAAGATAGCTATGAATTTAGAAAAACAAGGCGTAGAAGTAATCATCAGCCGCGGAGGTACCGCACAAGCTATTCGTGAAGCTACAAATATTCCCGTAGTCGGTGCAGAAGCCACATCCTTTGATGTTTTGGAAACATTATGGGATATCAAAAAACAATACCCCAATATAAATAGAATAGGTCTTATCAACTACGGTAACACGAGCTATGATACAGCTAAAATGAGTGAAATTCTAAATCTGTCAGTAGAACAGTACAGTTTTGTGAATTCTGACAGTTTAATAAATACTATAAAAAAAGCTCAGGAAAACAAGACACAAATTATTATCGGCGGAACTTTAACTATTAAATATGCCCGTGAAATGGGCATTATAGGTATTTTACAACAAATCGGCCATGAAACGATTATACAGGCTTTTAATAAAGCACAAGAAATTATATCTACCCGTATGCAGGATCAAGCAAAAACCGAGCGTTTGCGCGCAATTCTAAATTTTATCCACGAGGGTGTTATCTCGGTTGACACTGATGGAATCGTTACTATTTTTAATCACGCAGCAGAAAAAATCCTCAATGTAAAAGCAAATAATGTAATTGGCAAGCCTCTGGTTAAATCATTCCCTGAACTTAAATGGGATGAGGTAATGAAGCAAAAAAAATATAGCCTGGATCAACTAATAACTATTAATAATACCCAGATAGTTGCCAACCATATTCCAATCAATGTTGATCAGAAAACTATTGGGATAGTTTCTACTTTTAGGCAGGTAAATAATATTCTGAAAACAGAACAAAAAATAAGAAAAGAACTGCTTGCAAGAGGATTGGTTGCAAAATTCAACTTTGATGATGTGATCGGTAACAGTTTCGCTATACAAAAAACAATTAAGATAGCAAGTTTATATGCTCAAACAGATTCAACAATTCTTATCACAGGAGAAAGCGGAACGGGAAAAGAAATATTTGCCCAGAGTATACACCAAAACAGCAACCGTAGGGAAGGCCCCTTTGTAGCTATAAACTGTGCCGCTTTACCTGAACCTCTATTGGAGAGTGAATTATTTGGTTATGAAGAGGGAGCCTTTACAGGAGCTAAAAGAGGTGGTAAACAGGGGTTATTTGAATTAGCCCATAATGGTACAATTTTTCTTGATGAAATTGGTGATATGTCTATTAATTTACAAACCCGCTTGCTCCGGGTAATTCAAGAAAAAGCAGTTATGCGCGTTGGAGGAGAAAAAGTCATTCCCATAAATGTTCGTATAATTGCAGCAACTAATCGAAATCTAAGCAAGGCAGTGGAACAAGGTAAATTTCGCGAAGATTTATATTACCGTATTAATGTTTTGAATTTGAAACTACCATCGCTGCGTGAACGCTCAGAAGATATCCCTATACTTCTAAGATATTTTGTTGATAAATATTGTAAGCTTTATAATAAAGAAAGAATAGAAGTGCCTGAACAGATAATAAATAAATTAGTATACTACCATTGGCCGGGAAATGTCCGAGAATTAGTAAATTTTGCAGAAAGATTTGTCATATTGAGTGGAAATGTTTTTAAGAGTGATAAACTATTTGACGATATACTGTTAGACAAAAGCCCTTACTCCAATACCACTGCCCTTGTCTCTGAGAAAGACGATGAGGAAATGACCGTTAGTATTAAAGTGGATAAATTAAGCCAAATGGAAAATGATATCATTCGAAATGTTTATGAATTGACAGGTAAAAACAAACACGAAACCGCCAAATTATTAGGCATTAGCCGGACAACGGTTTGGAAAAAATTAAAATAACACTTAGTTTATTTTAAATAGTCTGTGATAAATGGATATTAAAATATTTAGCGGAAGTTGTACTTCCGCTTAAATATTTTAAGAAATTAACTTTTAAAGGGAACAACCATCAATTGATTATTATTTTTGAAAAATAGTATTAATGTTTTCTAGTTTCTCTAAATTGTGAAGCCTGTCAAGAAGCAAATCAATTTCTTCTTTAGAAAGAAAATCTCTTGTTACATTTCGAAACTTAGTATCGGTCATCTCCCAATCAAAGGGATTTTTTGCATCGCCTAACGGATACTCTATTCGCTTGCGGTAAACTTTACCGTCACTTGTTTTTACCTCTAATTCGTGTATCCATTTTTCGGGGTTGGCTTGATACTCGGCATCAATTTCCGGATCCAAAACCATCTTTACTTTTTTCATAGTCTCTTGAACTAAAGAGTTATTTATCTTTTCTTCGGTAAAAACATCATCAAGAACATTTCCGTAGACCAGACAAGCTGCTATGCAGTATTGCAGACTGAATTTATGACCGTAAAGTGTCAGCGGGTTGGGATTATCCGTAAGTCCCACGGCTGTGCTATAAGTTTTATCAATTATACTATCTACCATTTCGGCTTTGATATTGTTTTCCTTCATCAGTTCTTGAATTGCATAGATTGCCGAGTGATTATGCCGGCAGCAAGCATAGGGTTTAAAGGAATTCTCCATAATTTTGTAAGGTTTGGCATAGTTCTTCGTTACGGCCTCCATGTTAAATTGGGGAGCAACTGCTTTTATCAGGCCTTTCTCTCCTTCCAGAATCCTGGTGGCGCCGGTAAAACCTCGCAAGGCAAGCCCTGCGGAAATAATTCCATTCATACATGCCTTGCCGGTATGGACTGTTTTGCTCATTGCACCATCATTCATAAACTCCCACAAGCCCGCAGCCTGGCTGCCTGCCGTACCAAAACAGTGATTCATTTTTTCCGCATCTAAGTCCAATAGTTTGCCGGCTGTGGCAGCCGCGGAGAAATTTCCGGCAACTCCCGTAGTATGCCAATACCAGTATGAGGAAGGATTGATGGCTTCGCCAATCCTAGCTCCGACATCATATCCTGCCACAACTGCAGTAATAATATCACGCCCACTCTTATTCAACAGTTGTCCTAACGCAATAGCAGCTGGGACAGTTACTACCGCCAAATGTACAATTGAAGCATTATGCAAATCATCGAAGTCTAACACATGCCCCAATGCACCATTAACACAGGCTGCATACAAATGATTAACTTTAGGATAACCAGGTACCCAAAGAGATGCTTCCGGGGCGCCGCTTAAACTTTCAATATAGTTCAACCAAATCATACTTACCGGTTTTCTACTTCCTGCAATAGCCACGCCTATGATATCGACAATACATTTTTTAGCCATTTCAACAACATCGGTGGAGAAATCTTCGTACTTTATTTCCGCAGTAAATTGGGCCAGTTCTTTACTAATCATAACAATACCTCCAATTTTTTACTCTCATTTCATCAGAATATTCGCATTATTGAATCGCTCTAAAGACCAAATATGGGAAGAATATAAACAACATACGCAATGATAATAACCATACCGACCAGCCATGGCCATTTCCCTGCAACAAAATAATCACCGGCTCTATCAATATAGGTATTACCATCAGTCAACTGCCCATAAATCAATGGATTTAAAGCACTTGCGATAGGTGTAAGGAATCCCATCGAAACTCCTATGGCCAACGGTACTACAACAGATACAGGATCATATCCTTGCAATTTTGCCACAGAGATGGCGATTGGGCAGAATACAGCCGCAGTACCAGTATTAGATGTCATCTGAGTCATAATGCCGCCTAACAACGCAAAGGCTATAGGTATTAGCGCTGGAGATACACTCTGGCCAACTAGTTTTGCCAACCAGTCTGCTGCACCAGTACCACTAATTGCACCTGAAAGTGAAATACCTGCTGCAAAAAGTATCAGAATATGCCATGCCACACCCCTTTTAGTATCCTCCCAGGAAAGCAGCCCTGTAAAATAAAGAATAGCAGTAGGTAATACAGCAGCAACTCCTTCCGTCCAATATTTTTCTCCAATGAAAGGTTGTAAATAAGGTACAGTTAATAATATTAAAACAAATATTATAAGGGTGAGAGCAGTAATTTGCTCCGCGAAGCTCATGCTGCCAAGTTTTCCATATTCCTCCTCGATATACTGACTTAATTCGGTATCTTCCTTATTCTCACATTTATATACAATACTCAGTATCCACCAGGTAACAAAAAGCGTAATAACTGCTATCGGGAATCCGATTATGAACCATCGCCCAAAGGTTATCTGAATACCAACCATTTCTTTTAAAAATGAAGCGGCCAAGGCATTGGGGGGAGTTCCTATAATAGTGGCTACCCCCCCTATTAAAGATGAATAAGCCAATCCAAAGAGAAACATTTTTCCCTGGGGATTGCCTGGTTTAATATTTAATACCTTCAAAATACCCAAAACAATTGGCAGCATACATAACACAGCAACTGTGTTGGACATCCACATTGAAAGAAAACCTACAGCAATCATAAGCCCTAGTAGTACCTTTTTGGTGCTGGTCCCAACTTTTCTAATTATCCATAAAGCTATCCTTTTATCTAAACCAAACTTTGACATAGCAATAGCTACTATAAAGCCACCTAAGAAAAGAAATATTATGTCATTTCCCATGGAGGCCAATGATTTCTTTGCATCCAAAGTTCCCAACGAAGGTGCTAGGACTATAATCAATAATGAAGAAACACCCAGGGGAACAATATCGCCTAACCATAATATTGCTGCCATTACCAGAAGGGCCAGTGATCTTTGCCCGGCAGGGGTCAGTCCTTCCGGAGTGGGTAAAATGGAAATAATTGTGCCGATTAAAGCTGTTAACAACAAGCCATAAATAGACCGCTTACTGATGTTTAATTTCCCTGTTCTTTCTTCCACCTTGATATTCATTCTTTTTCCTCCTTTTTAATTGGTAGTATCTGGAAAATGAATTATTATGGTTCAAGGTACTACACCTTGCCCTATTTGTTTTTCCCCTCAGAAATGGTTAATTAAACAATTCGGGACTTGAAGACTGGCCTCGGATTCTAAAATATTGGCAAGATCAAGGTTTAGCTAAAGAAAGAAGTGCAGACGTAGTAAGTTTTGGGGCATACTTGTATGTTTTTTCCCTGAGTTCGGTATCATCAACCAAATGGTTCACTATGCCAAGTTATTTACTTAAACAGCGACAACAATACACCGGCAGCAACGGCAGAACCGATAACACCAGCCACGTTGGGACCCATGGCAT